>JADLHI010000307.1 GCA_020848895.1 Hyphomonadaceae bacterium | reverse complement strand
TCCCACAGCGGCGAGATCGCGCTTCCTGACGGGCAAGCAATGCCCGCGGGCGTGACGTCCTTCGCCAGCGCCGAGGGCGGTCGCGCCTTCTTCGTCATGTCGACGCCCAGCGTCTGGCGCGCCGCCGAGGTCAGCAACGATGCGCTTGGTCTCGAGACGATGATGACAGGCGTGCTGCTCCATGAAGGCTCGCATGTCGCCCAGTTCGGCGCTTATGGCGCGCGCATCGCCGCCATCGAAACCGCCAGCCATCTGCCCGGCGACGACATCAACGACGACATGGTTCAGAATCGCCTTCGCCGAGAACGCCCAGTTCGCGGCTTCGGTGGAGCGCGAAACCGCGCTGCTCTTCCAAATCGTCAACATGCGCGACGAAGCGGAAGCACGGCGTTTGGCGCGTGAAGCGCGGGATCTGATGCGCGCGCGCCAGGCCCGCTGGTACGCTGACGCCGATGCCTATCTCGTTGCGGCGGAGGATACGTGGCTGACGCTCGAAGGCTCGGGCCAATGGGTGGCGTACCAATGGATCGTACACCCCGCGGGCGGCGACGCGGATTCCGATGTCACGCTGGCGAACTTCGCCCGCCGTGGCCGCTGGTGGTCGCAAAGAGAGGGGATCGCGTTGGCGTTCGCGGTCGATCGGTTGGCCGGTTTTGATTGGAAGCGCCACGCCTTTGGCGATGGCGAGATGACATTGGTCGAAATGCTCGACGCGGCGCTCGCCGCGCCGGCGCGCTAGACTTGGATCACCTCGCGCGCGCGCCGGCAGACGTCGGTCGCCATCGTCACTTCGCTCGCGGTGAAGAGCGGCGCATAGACGCCGGAGGCGGCCAAAAACTGCTTGCGCATGGATTCGAAGCGCGCGCGCCCCTTTTTTGTCGCCCGCACTAGCTTCGACGTCTTGTGCTTCGGATTATCGACGAACTCGACCAAGCCTTGCGCTTCCAATGCGTTGATGATGGTCTGACAATGCTGGCGCGAGACCGGCCGCGAGCGCGCCATTTCCGGTACGGTTTGCGGCCCGTCCTTCACCAGCATGCGCAAAGTTCCCCATTCGCCGCCAGCCGTTGCGAATCCCGCGGTCGCTTCGCTCACAGCTTCAATGCGGAAATAAAATTCGATCACCGCGACCGCGAAATCCAAAATGTTCTCGGCGGAAGCTTGCTGCGGCTTTTTCACTTGACAACTCACTTGTCATAACTGACATCTCAGTTGTCATTCTGGGAGAGGGTTATGCGCGCGTCAATGACGGCCGGCGAATCCGGCGAACGTTGCAAGGGCCTCGCGTGCATATGGGGTAACCCAAGCGGTTTCCTAGGGGGCGCCGCGCTGACGGCCATGGCGCTGAAGAACGCCGGCCAGAACAAAGCGGCGCTCGATCTGCTGGCCCCGCGTGCGGGCGATAGCGTCATTGAACTCGGTTGCGGCCCCGGCATGGGCGTGCGTACGGCGCTGAAGCGGGTGGGGCGCGAGGGCTTCGTCGCCGGCGTCGATCAATCCGCCACCGCCGCTCACTATGCGGCGCACGTGGTTCACGGCGCTTGCCTCGAAGGGCGCGCGGCGATCATGCGTGCGGAGGTTGCCGATCTCCCGTTTCGCGATTCGATGTTTGACCGCGCCTTCGCGGTCAACAGCTTCCAGTTCTGGGCCGATCCCGCACGCGCCCTGCGTGAAATCGCGCGCGTGCTTGCGCCCGGCGGTCGGCTGGTCGTTACCCAGCGCGCCGCGAGCTTGGACAATCCGACCAATTTCGCCGGCGCCGCGCGCGGGATGGAGCGCATCAGTCAGGCGACAGCGCTGTTGAAAGCGCAAGGCTGGCGCATCGTCGACGAGCGTTGTGTGGCCGATGGCTCGCGCCTGCTTGCGGTGAGCGTGCTGGCCGAAAGGCCGGTCTAACCTCGAAGAGCAGTCGCGACCACACGGTGTCGTGAAGCGACAGGCGCTGGCGGAGCTGCCTCAATGCGCCTCGTGGCGAGGGCGAGGTGATGATGATCCGGGTGTTGGCGGCCGCAGCGTTGCTGCTTGCGCTTGGCGCTTGCGCGGCGTTCTCGACCGCGCCAGAGGCGGAGAACGTGCATGTGCGGCGGCTTTGTTACATAGAGCGCGAACCGCAATGGGTGCAGATGCCGGCGCCCGAAAACGCGCAAGCTTATCGCGATGCGTGGACGCGCGGCGCGGCGGGCCAAGAACCGTTTCGTAGCGTCTATGTTGCGCCGCGCTGGCCAGAGGATGAGTTCTGGTTTCGCAATGCGAGCGGGGTAACGAAGCTCTGCACCGGCAATCCCTTCTATCACGAAGAACGCTGCGGCGCCGGGACGACAGTCGATTTCACTGAAACCGAAGGCGGCGTCGTTGCGTCGAACTACGAAGATCCGATCTGTGTGCTCTAGGTGATTGGCGCCGCCTTGGCGTTGCGCGCCGTCACCGTCTCACCCCCAACGCCCCAATTGTCGGTTTCGACTTCCTCGATGATCACAAACGTGGTCGCCGGGTTCTTGTTGAGCACGCGCTGCAGCAACTCGGTCGCGCCTTTGATCAGCTCCGCCTTTTGCTCCACCGTCGCGCCTGTCTTCGTGATTTTGATGTTCACATAAGGCATCTCACGCCTCCGCCGGTTTGCCGAAGCGCTCGGCGTTGCGCGCCTTGGCCTTCGCCGCTTCGACGTCGCGATCCTTCGGCGGCGCGTTGGTCTCCAGCGAGGTCAGCAGACGCTTGGCCGCATCGAACACGTCATCGACTGCCGCGCTGAATGCTTCTTCGTTCGCCTTCGACGGCGCGTTGTAGCCCGAGAGCTTGCGCACGAACTGCAGCGAGGCGTCGCGGATTTCCTTGTCCGTCGCCGGCGGATCGAAATTGAACAGCGTCTTGATGTTGCGGCACATGGATCGCGGCTTTCAGAAAAATCCAGAGACAGGGTGGGGGACGTAAGGGTCTTCCAGGCGCTTGATTTCGTCAGCGCTGAGGCTGACTTCGATTGCCGCAATGGCGTCGTTAAGTTGCTCAAGCTTGGTGGCGCCCACGATCGGCGCGGTGACTCCAAGCTTCGCGAAATGCCACGCGAGCGCCACTTGCCCGCGCGAAATCCCGCGCTCGGCCGCAACCTCGCCCACGCGCTCGATCACCGCACGATCGGCCTCGACCGTCTTGCGATAGAGATAGGTTCCGAATTTATCTGTCTCGCTGCGCTCGGTCTTTTCATCCGGCGCGCGCGCAAGGCGTCCGCGCGCCAGCGGCGACCACGGGATGACGCCAATGCCTTGATCGCGGCAGAGCGGCAGCATCTCGCGCTCTTCTTCGCGATAGAGCAGGTTCAAATGATTTTGCATCGAGACAAAGCGTGACCAGCCACGCGCGCTCTGCAACGCCAGCGCTTGCATGAATTGCCACGCATACATGGAGGACGCGCCGATATAGCGCGCCTTGCCGCTCTTCACGACGTCATGCAGCGCCTCAAGCGTTTCTTCGATCGGCGTCTCGGGATCGAGGCGGTGGATTTGATAAAGATCGACGTAATCGGTGCCGAGCCGCTTCAGGCTAAGATCAATCTCGCC
>JADLHI010000306.1 GCA_020848895.1 Hyphomonadaceae bacterium | reverse complement strand
GAAATCTTGGACGCGGCGCTTGAGGAGTTCGTGGCCCGCGGCTTCGAAGCGGCGCGGATGGAGGACATCGCCAAGCGGGCGGGCCTCTCGAAGGCGGCGATCTATCTCTACTTTCCGAGCAAGGTCGCGGTGCTGGAAGCGCTCATCGAAGCCAAGGTCGGCCCGCTTGCGCGCGGTGTCCAAGCGCTCTCCGCCTCCGGCATGGCCGATCCGCTGACGGCGCTGCGGATGATGGCGACGATGGCGGCGCATCGCTTGAGCGAGCCGGGCCTCTTCGCCGTGCCGCGACTTGTGATTGGCATTTCGGGCCGCTTCCCCGAAATCGCGAAATACTATCGCGAGCACGTCGTCGAAAAAGCGCGCGGCGCGCTTGAGACGTTGATCGAAGCGGCGATGGCGAAAGGCCAGATCCGGCGCGTCGATAAGGCCGCCGCCGTGCGCGCCTTCATCGGACCGCTCTTCTTCGAAGCGATGTGGACGCATGTCCTGGGCGGTGAAACCGCTCTCAATGAACCGCAAAAGCTGATCGAACGGCAGTTCGACGTCCTGCTCGCCGGGCTGGAGCCACGCGCATGAAGCGCTTCTTTTTCATTTGTTTGACCCTGCTCGCCGCCGCATGCGGACGCGAACCGTCAAACGTACTGCAAGGCTACGGCGAGGGAGATTACATCTACCTCTCAAGCCAAGACGCCGGCGTTGTCGGGGAATTGTTCGTGCGCGAAGGCGATGCGGTTGAAGCTGGCGCACGGGTTTTCCGGCTCGATCCAAATCGGCTGAACTACGGCGCGGAAAGCGCACAAGCTCAGCGCGCCGCGGCCGCCGCGGCGGTTCGCACGGCGCAGGCACAAGCGACTTTGGCCCAGCGCAATTACGCGCGCAGCGCCCAGCTCGCCGATCGCGGCTTCTACTCACGCGCGCGTCTCGATGCGGATCGCGCCTCGCTCGATGTCGCCAACGCCCAACTCGCTCAGGCGCGCCGGCAAGCGGCAGCGGCAGGCGCCGAGACCAGTTTGGCCGAGGAGCGACTTCAAGACCTTGCGGGCACAGCGCCGCTCGCCGGCACAATTCAGCAAATCTTCCATCGTCAAGGTGAGGTCGTCGCCGCCGGTCAGCCGATCGCATCGTTGCTGACGCCGGAGAACATGAAGGTGCGCTTCTTCGCACCCGAAGCGATGCTGGCGCAATTGCCCATCGGCGCGCGCATCATGGTGAGCTGCGATGGCTGCGCACAACCGATTGAAGCGCGCGTCAGCTTTGTCGCGACCGAGCCGCAGTTTACGCCACCGGTGATCTACTCGCTCGATCAGCGCGAGAAGCTCGTGTTCCTGATCGAAGCGCGCTTCGACGGCGCCACGCCAATCCGGCCCGGCATGCCAGTGGACATCCGGATCGCGGAATGACCGACATCGTCATCGATGTACGCGGGCTCACCAAGCGCTTTGGCGATCGCACCGTCGTCGACCATTTCGATCTCAAAGTGCCGCGCGGCGCGATCTACGGTTTCCTCGGACCGAACGGCTCAGGAAAAACCACGACGATCCGTATGGTATGCGGCTTGCTGAAGCCTGAAAGCGGCGAAGGCGAAGTGCTCGGCTTTGACGTCCTCAACGACAGTCTGAAGATCAAAGAGCGCGTCGGCTATATGACGCAGAAGTTCTCGCTCTACGAAGATCTTTCGATCCGCGAGAATCTCGAATTCATCTCGCGGCTCTATGGTTTGGATCGGCGCGCGGAACGCGTCGATGCCGCGCTGTCCGATCTAGGCTTGGCCGAGCGACAAACGCAGCTCGCGGGCAAGCTCTCTGGCGGTTGGAAGCAGCGCCTCGCGCTCGCCGCCTGCATGATCCACGAGCCAGAGCTGCTGCTCCTCGATGAACCGACGGCCGGCGTCGATCCCAAAGCCCGTCGCGACTTTTGGGACGCGATCCGCCGCTATTCCGCGCAAGGCGTCACCACGCTCGTCAGCACCCACTACATGGACGAAGCCGTGCAGTGCGATTCCATCGCCTACATCGCCTACGGCAAGAAGCTGATCGACTCCCCCACCGCCGAAATTCCGAAACAAATCGGTCTTTACGGTTGGCGCATTGCCGGACGCCCCTTGATGCGCGCGCAGGAAATGCTTGAGGCGTTGCCTGGCGTTGATCTGGTTGCACGCTTTGGCGCGGAGATTCACGTCTGCGGCAAGGATTCCGTAGCGCTTGAACGCGCGGTGCGCGCAGTGAAAGGTGCGGAGCCTCACGTCGAGATCGCGCCGATCGAACCGGGCTTCGAAGAGATTTTTATCTATTTGATGTCCGGCGCCATGGACAATTTCCAATGACGCGATGTGTACAACCAATCTTCGCAGGTTGGAGCGCGGGCCTCCGGCCCGCCTCTTTCCAGCGATTCGTCCACGCGCCCTTGCGGGCCAGGAGGCCCGCGCTCCGACCTGCTAACGGCAGCGCTTCACCCCACCCCCTACCCCCTCCTCTCAAGAGGAGTGGAAAATGAGGGCCAGCTTCAACTCGCTCTTCGATCTCTCATGGGCGCGCGTCTTCGCGGTGTTCTTGAAAGAACTCGTGCAGATGCGGCGCGACCGGCCGACGTTCGCGATCATGATCATGATGCCGGTGATGCAGCTCGTGCTCTTCGGCTACGCCATCAACACCGATCCGCGCCACATGCCGGCGGTCGTCGAGATGCGCGAAGACGGGCCGTTGACGCGCGCGTTCCTAGCCTCGCTTGCGCAATCGACTTACGTCGACATCGTCGCCGTTACACACCGGGCCGAAGACGGCGAAGCGATGATCCGTTCGGGCCAAGCGACGTTTCTCATCTCGATCCCCGAAGGCTTTGAGCGGCGTTTGGTGCGCGGCGAACGGCCGCAAATCCTGATCGCGGCGGACGCAAGCGATCCGGTGGCCGCCGGCGGCGCGATCGCGGCCATCCAGCAAGTCGCGATGCAGGCGTTCGCGCCGGAGTTTCAGGGTTCGCTCGCGTTCCTCGCGACCGCGCCCGCGCCATACGAGATTATCGTGCACCGACGCTATAATCCCGCCGGCGTCACCTCCTTCAACATCGTGCCCGCGTTGCTCGGCGTCATCCTCACCATGACCATGGTGATGATCACCTCGATCGCGCTCACGCGCGAAACCGAACGTGGCACGATGGAAAATTTGCTCGCAACGCCGGTGCGCCCGCTCGAAGTGATGATCGGCAAGACAACGCCTTATGTGTTCGTCGGCGCCATTCAGGTCGCGATTGTTCTCATCGTCGCGACGCTTCTGTTCCACATTCCGTTCACCGGCTCGTTTCTCGCGTTCCTGGCGGCGGTGACGCTTTTTATCCTCGCCAACCTGATGCTGGGCTATCTTATCTCCACCGTCGCACGCACGCAGATGCAAGCGATGCAGATGACGTTCTTCGTCTTCCTGCCGTCGATCCTGCTCTCGGGCTTCATGTTCCCCTTCCGCGCCATGCCGATGTGGGCCCAAGTCATCGGCGAAACGCTCCCGATCACGCATTTCCTGCGGATCGTACGCGAGATCGTGCTGAAGGGCGCGGGCTTCGCCGATGTCGCCGGCGACTTGTGGCCGCTCTCGGTCATTCTGCTCGCATTGGCGAGCCTTGCCTTGCTGCGCTTCAGGCGAACCTTGGATTAGCGCCGATTGCTAGCCGGCGCGCAGACGCGTTGCCGTGCGTTCATCGCCGATTGCCGCGAACAGCGCCGCGGCGATCCTGTCGTTGGCGCCTTCGCGGGCGAGCGCGGTCAGTGCAGCCATCGCGGCGACGACGACTTCGAGTTCCCGCGCTGGCGAAGCAACGGCGATAACGCCAGGCGCTGGATCGGCGACCTGCCATTCATCCGAGGCGATCAAAGCCTCGTGCAATTTCTCGCCGGGCCGCAGCCCCGTGTAGGTGATCGGCACTTCGATATCCGGCCGCAGACCCTCCAGCCGGATCACCTCGCGCGCCAGTTCGACCACAGGCAACGCCTCACCCATCTCGATCACCAGCGCACATCCGCGGGCTTCAGCATTCAGACCGATGGCGGCGGCTTGCAGCAACGCATCGGCGGCTTGCGGAATGGTGAGGAAGAAGCGTGAAACGTCTGGATCGGTGACGGTGAGCGGACCGCCGCCAGCGAGTTGCGCCTCGAAAATCGGCGTCACCGAACCTGCCGAGCCCAAGACGTTGCCGAGGCGCACAGGAAGCGCGCGTTCGGCCGCCTGGCGATCCAAAGCCTGACAATAGATCTCACCGAGCCGCTTGGAGGCGCCCATGAGGCCAGACGGATCGACCGCCTTATCCGTCGACACGAAAATCAGGTCAGCGCCGACAGCGCGGGCTGCCTCGGCGACAGCCTGCAGGCCAAGCACGTTGGTCAGCACGCCTTCGCTGGCGAAGGCCTCAACGATCGGCACCTGCTTCAGCGCCGCGGCGTGAAAAACGATTTCGGGCCGCTCTTTTGCAAACCAGCGGCCCACTGAGCGCGCGTCGCGAATGTCAGCAAGCACCTGCACGGCCTCGGGAAGCTCAAGCCCGATGCGATAGAGGTTGTGTTCCGAACTATCGAGCAGCGTCAGCCGCGCGGGTGAAAGCGTGGCGAGGCGGCGGGCAAGCTCGCTGCCGATCGAACCGCCACCGCCAGTGATGAGAACGCGTTTGCCGGCAACGGTGTCACGGATCCGCGCGAAATCGACATCGCCAAGCGGGCGGCCGATGAGGTCATCCAAGCGCAAGCGGCGGAGCTTGCCCTCAGCCAACAGGAAGCAGCGCAGTCCGCCTTCCGCGGCGCGCGCCAACACAG
>JADLHI010000305.1 GCA_020848895.1 Hyphomonadaceae bacterium | reverse complement strand
TCGCGTAGCCGTTGCGCTTCGTTGTCTCCCGCGCGCGCGATGCGCTCGTCCCAGATCGCTACCGCGAGGGGATCGGCTGACCATTCATTGGCCCAACGCCAGAGGCGATCGGCGGCGCCGTCGCATTCCAGATAAGCGCCCAAGCCGGGGCGCCCGATCTTACGTCCGATCGAGTCGACCACCTTGCGCCAGCCGGGGTGGCGCGCATCGCCGGTGAAGCCGTCCAGGCGTTCGGTGTGGATGAGGTTGAAGGGCGGATAAAGCTCGCAGGGCCGAAGGAACGCGCTCACCAAGACGTCGCGCGCCTTGCCGATCGAGGCTTCGGCGCGAACCCAATCGGATGCAATCGCGCCCGGCGACCACATCACTAGAACGCAACGAGCAGTGCGGACTTCGCGGTTGATCTCTTCATCGAAGCTTGATCCCGGATCGAGGCTGGCGTCGAACCAGACATCGAGCATGAGCGCGCGAAGTGCGCGCGCGACCGCCTCGACATCGGTGCGTTCCTCGCGCTTGTAGGAGATGAAAACGTCCGCCATGCGCCAGTCCCCCGCCGCACTCTAGCAGCCAGCCAAGACAGGACAATGGCCTGCTGTCTGCGCGCGCTTAGCGCGGCGCGCGCTTGGCCAGGATGCGCTGGAGCGTGCGGCGATGCATGTTGAGACGGCGCGCGGTCTCCGAGACGTTATGGCCGCACAGTTCGTAAACGCGCTGGATGTGTTCCCAGCGGATGCGGTCGGCCGACATCGGATTTTCCGGCGGTTCCGGTTTTTCGTCGGGCGATGCGAGTAGGGCTTTGACGATGTCTTCGGGATCGGCAGGCTTGGCGAGATAGTCGAGCGCGCCGGCTTTGACGGCGGCGACGGCGGTGGCGATTGCGCCGTAGCCAGTGAGCATAACAACCCGGCAGTCGGGCCGGCTGCGGTTCAGCGCTTCCACCACCGAGAGGCCCGAGCCATCTTCCAGACGCAGATCGAGCACGGCGTAGGCGGGCGGGGCCTTGTTGGCGATGTCGTTGGCTTCGGCGACGGAGGCGACGGCCGTGACTTCAAAACCGCGGATTTCGAGCGCGCGCGCCAACCGCGTGCGAAACGCCGCGTCGTCATCAAGAACCAGGAGAGTTTTTTCGCCTTCGAGGGGCGCCACAGTGCTCATCAGCCTTCAAGCTCCAGCTAGCGTCTATCTAGCTATTTTTCCCAGATTTTCAAAGCGCAGGCGCTTCAATTGCGGCGCGCGGCCAGACCGCTTTGACCATCGCGCCGTGATTGGGGGGCCGTCGATTGCGGACCTCAAGCGTTGCGCCCGATCGTTCGAGCAACGTTTTTGAAATGAAGAAGCCAAGACCCAATCCGCCGGCAATGCCTTCTTCGTCTCGTTCGGTGAGATAGGGCTCGCCGAGGCGATTGAGGATTGCCGAGGCGAACCCCGGGCCATCGTCGCGCACCGTGATCTCGATGGTCTCGGCGTTCCAGCGGGCTTCGATATCGACGCGCGTGCGGGCAAAGCCCACAGCGTTTTCGATAAAGCCGCCAAGCGCGTGAACGATTTCGGGCATGCGGCGGACTTCGAGCGGCCCATCGCCTTGGGCGTTAATGACGATATCGGCGCCGAGGCCTTCGTGCGGCGCGGTGGCTTCTTCGATCAAAGACTTGATCGGCGCACGCTGGATCATCACATCGCCGCGCTCGCGGTTGGCCGAGAGCTGGCCGAGAATGGCGCGGCAGCGTTCGCTTTGCGTGACCAGGAGCTGCAGGTCCTCGTAGCGTGGATCGTCGGGCTTGAGTTCGCGCGTCATTTCCTTGGCGACCAGATGAATGGTGGCGAGCGGCGTGCCCAGTTCATGCGCGGCGGCGGCGGCAAGACCGCCAAGCGCTGACAGCGTCTGTTCGCGCGAGAGCACGGCTTGCACGGCGGCGAGCGCGATGTTGAGGCGCTCTTCTTCAGCCGCGACGCGCCAAGCGTAAACGCTGGTGAAGCCAAGACCCACGAGCACCGCCGCGGCGAGGCCCATTTGATAGAGCGGCGGCATGATGAAGGTCGCGCCGTCCGGCCAGGGCAGCGGCAAACGCCACACCGAGATGGCGCCGACGCACGCGAACGTCATCGCCGCCAGCATCGCCGTGACTTGCGGGCGCAGCACCGTGGCGCTGACGGCGACGGGCGCCACGAACAGGAAGACGAACGGATTCTGCAGGCCGCCGGTGAGGGCGAGCAGAACCGCGAGTTGCACGGCGTCGTAGCCCAATTGCGCGGCGGCCTCCCATTCGCGCGCGAGATCCTGGCTGCGGCGCGCCAGGGCGAGGTTGACGAGCACCGAAACGCCGACCGCCGCGAGCGCCCAGCTCAGCGGGAAGTCGACGTCGAGCACATAGCGCACGAACAGGACAGCGAACGTCTGGCCGAGAATGGCGAGCCAGCGCAGCAGCACCAATGTGCGAACGCGGACGCGGCTGGTGGCGCTCCAGAAGTTGGGGATGGGCGCGGGGGGGCGGGGCTCTGTCACGGCCATGCCCTGTCATCGCTGTGGCCGCGCCGCCACTCAAGGGCGCGCGAGAGGGGGTGCGGTAAAACCTCTGCCTTTTTGACATTGAATCTGCGAAGCACTCGCAATAAGGACATTTTGAAATTGCGAGGGAGTAGCAGCATGCAGTGGTGGGGGATTTCGGCGCTGGCGTTGAGCCTGGGCATGGCCGGTACGGCCGCGGCCCAAGACCGGGATGAGACGCCGGACGCGGACATCACGGTAACCGCTACCCGTGTGGCGCAGAACACATTCGAGGTGCCGAACGCGGTCTCCGTGATCACCGCTGAAGAAATTGAGGAAAATCTCGTCACCGACATCAAGGATCTGGTGCGGTTCGAGCCGGGCGTCTCGGTGCAGAACAGTCCCGCGCGTTTCAACACGGCGCTGGCGGCGACGGGCCGTGATGGCAATGCCGGCTTCACGATCCGCGGCCTTGGCGGCAACCGCGTTCTGTTCCAGGTCGACGGCGTGCGCGTGCCGGACACGTTCGACTTTGGCCCGATCCTGTTCGGCCGCGGCGATTACATTGACCTCGACTTGCTGCAATCGGTCGAAATTCTGCGCGGGCCGGGTTCGGCGCTCTATGGCAGCGACGGTTTGGCCGGGGTTGTGAGTTTCACGACCAAGGATCCTGCCGATTTCCTGGAAAGCGACGAGCAGTTCGCGGCTCGCGTTCGGGCTGCGTATGCGAGCGCGGATGATAGCCTGGCGAGCGGCCTTTCGGCGGCGGGCCGTTGGGGTGATTGGTCGCTTCTGGCCTCTTACACCCACCGCGATGGGCACGAACAAGAGACCAACGGCGACAACGACGTCACTGGCGCGCTGCGCACGACCGCGAACCTTTCGGACATAGAGTCTAATTCCGCCATGGCGCGGCTGGTGTTCCAGCCGAGCGCGCGCATCGTTTCCGCCTGACCGGCGAGTATGGCGACCGGCAGGTGTTCACGCGCGCGCTGACCGCTATCAACGGGACGACAACGCTGGACCTCTACGGCGACGACAGCACCGATCGTCAGCGGATCGCGTTTGACTACACCTATGACGGCGATGGCGGCTTCATCGACGACGCGTTCGCGGCGATCTATTACCAGACATCGAGCATCGAGCAGTACACGTTCGAAGACCGCAACCCGGCCGCCGACCGTTCGCGCTTGAACCATTTCGACAACGACGTATGGGGCCTCTCTGCTCAGGCGACGAGCGCGTTCGTCACCGGCGCGGCGACGCACACAGTGGTGTACGGCGGCGATTACTCGCTGACGCACCAGGAAGGCCTGCGCGACGGCACGACGCCGCCGTTCGGCGAAACGTTCCCAACGCGCCCGTTCCCGAACACGGATTTCACCCTGGCGGGTCTCTTCATTCAAGACGAGATCAGCTTCCTGGACGGACGCGTCGTATTTTTCCCGGCGGTTCGCTATGACTCATTCGAAATCGAGGGCGAGCGCGACGCGCTTTATCCGGCCTCGATCGCGATCGCCGATCAAAGCGACTCCCGCGTAACGCCGCGCTTCGGCGTGGTAGCCTGGCCGACGGAACATGTCGGCGTGTTCTTCAATTATGCGCAAGGCTTCAAGGCGCCGTCACCGAGCCAAGTGAACAACGCGTTCACCAACCTCGCCTCCGGCTACACTTCGATCCCGAACCCGAACCTTGCCCCGGAGACGAGCGAAGCGCTCGAACTCGGCATTCGTACGCGTGATACGACGGTGTTCGGCGCCAGTCTGCGCGCGCAAGGCAACGCCTTCATGTCGGAGTACGAAGATTTCATCGAGCAGGTGCAGTTCGGCAATTTCGGCGATCCGGCAATCTTCCAATGGGTGAACCTCGGCCAAGTCGAGATTTGGGGTCTTGAAGGGCGCGCCGATCTTACCTGGGACAACGGCTTTGGATTGATTGTATCGGCGGCGTTCGCCGAGGGCGAAGAAATCGATCCAGTCACCGGCGCGCACTCTCCGCTTGAGAGCATCGATCCGCTGAAGATCGTAACCGGCCTCTCGTACAACGATCCGGATGGGCGTTTCGGCGGCCAGGCGATCGTCACCTACGTCACGCGCAAGGACAATTCGGACGTCGTGCTCGCCTCGACGTTCCGGCCCGATGCATTCGCGATCCTCGATTTCACTGCGTATTGGAATATCACCGACGCGGCGACGTTGCGTGCGGGCGTGTTCAACGCGACCGACGAGACCTATTGGTGGTGGAGCGACGCGAGGGGCTTGTCGTCGACGTCCGCGGTGCTGGAAGGGTTCAGTCAGCCCGGCCGCAACTTCAGCGTTTCTCTCGCATACCGGTTCTAAGGAGATTATCGATGACAATGGCATTGACGCGCCGAGGTTCAATTCTGGCGCTTGCCGGCGCAGGCGTTGCGGCGACAACGCCGGCGTTCGCGCAAGCTGGGCGCCAATCGGCGCTTGAGCGCGATCGTCAAGCGATCATGGCGATGGCTGGCGACTATCGCGTGCGCTTCGATTTCAACGAAACGGTCGCCTTCGTCGGCGATTACACGCCGCGCGAACCTTCGACCAGCGGCGGCTATGAAAGCGTGCGCGTCATCAAGGATGAGGGCGAGTTCATCCAGTTGCAGCACCTGCTCGTCGCCAGCGATGGAGACCAGACGTTCGTCATTAAACATTGGCGCCAGGACTGGGCCTACCAACCGCGCTCGCTGCTGACGTACGAGCGCCGCAATTATTGGGCGCTGCACAACGTATCGAGCGCCGAGCGCCGTGGCGTGTGGTCTCAAACCGTGTGGCAGACCGATGACTCGCCGCGTTATGGCGGCCTCGGACGTTGGGATTACGCCAACGGCCGGTCGGTGTGGACGAGCGGGCCCACCGCGCGTCCGCTGGCGCGGCGCGATGCAATCCGCAATCCGCCCTACGAGCGCTACAACTCGATCAACCGTCATGCGATCACGCCAGCAGGTTGGGTGCATGAGCAAGACAACGAAAAGCTCGGCACGCGCGAGGGCCAATTGGTCGCCATCGTGCATGAGGACGGTTACAACACTTACGAGCATTTCGACGGCTACGAGGTCGCGGCTGCTGACGCATATTGGCGCGACACCGCCGATTATTGGGGCGGTGTGCGGCAAGCGTGGGACGATGCGATCGCGCGCCGTCGCGGCGTATGGGTCGAGGAAGAAGCGCAGAACGGCGCCATCACCGGTCCAACCTTGATGGGTTTGGCGGATCGCATTCATGCAAGCGAGATCCAAACCGGTCCAGCGCTCGCGGAAGCGCAGACCGCGATCACGCAAGCGACAAGCCAGAGCGCCTAACGGCGGTCGAGCACGACAACCATGGGCCCCAGCTCATGGTTGTCGTCGTAGCGCCCGATACTGGGCGCCCAGATGCTCGACACCGTGCCGTCGAGAAAGAGCGCATCGCGGCAATCAAGCTCGTCGCGGAAGAAGCGCGCGAAGCGTCCGAACGAGACAAAGCCCGAGCTGATGACGAAATAGGCGGTGTGGCCGTCGCGCAGGCCAACGCCGTTGCGGACAAGCCGCGAGGCGCCATCCTCCGCGATGCGCGGATGAAGTGCGCCGTCGATCAGCAGCATCGGCCCCGATTGCGTGGCCCAACGCGGCGTGCGCATCTCAAGCGCGTAGGTCTCTGAAACCTCAATGTGCAAGAGGCCGTCTTGTCCCTGCCAGAACACGCCGTTCGGTTTGAGATGAAAATTGCCGGGGCCGTCGGTGAGGGAGATCGCCTTCTGCTCGTCGCCATCTTGTACGTAAAGCCCGATCGGGGCGCCGGATTCGTTGAACATGCCCGCGTTCACGGCAAAGCTTACACGGCGCGCGTCGGCGCCCAATTCTTGCTGCAGCGCCTCGAAGCTGCGCAGATAGCCGCCGCCCGGCGCGCGCGAGTAAAGGCGCATGTCCTGGCGACGCGTATCATAGGTGCAAACGATGAAGCGCGAGCCTTCGAATTCACGCGCCATGCAGGGGGCGTCGCGCGGATGAAGGCGCGGCAAAATGAAAAGCGCCGCGGCGGCGGCGAGGCCGGCAATCGTCGCGATCGCAATGAGGGGCGTGCGCGGCAGCTTCATCCAAACGCCACATGCGCAAATTCGCGCTTTTGCTCAAGCTTTGCCTGCGGCATTGCGCCCCCTGTGCCCTCGCGCCGCGTTGATCAGCGGGCGCCGGCAGGCTCAAGCTGTTAAAATGGCAGAACCTGTCGAAACGCCGCGCCGCAACCTGACAGGCGCTGTCGTGCCCGCGGTCGCGGTCGCGGGTTTGGCCGCGTTTGGCGCAATGTTGCTGGTTGTCACCAATGGCGGCGACGGCGCAAGACAGACGTCGGTCACGCGCGATTGCATCCAGCAAAATGTCGATGCGGTCGGCGGCCCGATCGATCTCATCGACGCAAACGGCGCGCACGTAACGCAAGCGGATTTTGCCGGCGAGCCAGCCGTGATTTATTTCGGCTTCACGCACTGCCCCGACATTTGCCCGACCAGTATGTACACGCTGGCCGAGGCCCTGGGCGCGCCCGGCGGTTATGACGTTCAACCCATTCTGATCACCGTCGATCCTGAACGCGACACGCCAGAGCGTATGGGGCAATACACCCATACTGAAGGCTTTCCGCCGGGCCTCGTCGGCTTGAGCGGCACGCGCGCCCAGGTCGATGCGGCGGCGGCGGCCTTCCAAGTGCATCACTCGCGTTCGCCCATCCCCGGCGCGCCGGCCGACGTCTATAACGTCGATCATTCTTCGCTTTTGTACGTGGTCGACCGCAATTGGCGCACGGTCTCGATCATCCAGACCATGAACCGGTCAAACCCGCTGGACCCAGCAAGCCCGCTTGTCCCGGTGTCGCCGGAGAGCATCGCCGCCTGCATAGCGGCGGGCCTCGATCGGGCCGAGCGCTCGTGATTATGTGAAGCGGGCGGTTATTGCGCCTGCGAATGGTCCCATTACACTCACGCCCACCGTCAGCGGCTGGGTGCGGGAACTCAGCCAGGGGGAGCCGGTTAAGACGTAAGGCGTAGTCGCCAGCCTGGCGCTGCAATGCGAGAGGTTCGCCTGCGGGGTTGTCTTAGCTTGTTGGAAACAGGGGGACGCGCAGTATCCGTTTGGGTTGCTGCGTCGCAGCAGAAGGGCTTGCATGCTCTATTCGCTTTATGAACTGGGTCATATGTCGGTGGCGCCTCTGCGCATCGCGGCCCTGATGCAATCAACGATGCTGCGTTCGCCGATGAACCCGCTGGGCGGCACGGAGGCTGGCCGGACGGCCGCGGCCGCCGCCGACTTGTTCGAGTCGATGACGCGCCGCTACCGCAAGCCGGACTGGCAATTGCCGACGACGACGATCAACGGCGCCGAAGTCGCGGTGACGCCGAAGAGCGTCTGGTCCTCGCCATGGGCGAACATGATCCATTTCGAACGCAACGCGGCCGCGCTGAAACAGGCGCGCGGTGATCGCGCCGATCCGTCAGTGCTCATCGTGGCGCCGATGTCGGGCCACTACGCGACGCTGTTGCGCGACACCGTGAACGCATTCCTGCCGGACCATGAAGTCTACATCACCGATTGGGCCGATGCGCGCACGGTGCCGGTGATCGCCGGACGCTTCGATCTCAACGATTACATCGATCACGTCATGGGCATGCTGCGCGCGCTTGGTCCGCAGACGCATGTCGTCGCTGTGTGCCAGCCCGGGCCTGCTGTCGTGGCGGCTGTGTCGCTGATGGCGGATGAAGACGATCCGTGCACGCCGGCGACGATGACGATCATGGGTTCGCCGATCGATGCGCGCAAATCGCCGACGGCGCCGAACCTCTTGGCCGAGAAGCGCGACATCGACTGGTTCAAGCAGAACATGATCCACACAGTGCCGGCGCTCTATCCGGGCGCGTTCCGGCGCGTGTACCCCGGGTTCGTGCAACTCGCGAGCTTCATGGGCATGAACCTCTCGCGCCACGTCGACGCGCACAATTCCTACTTCCAGAATCTGGTGAAGGGCGACGGCGACAGCGCCGAGAAGCACCGCGAATTCTATGACGAATATCTGGCGGTGATGGATCTTTCGGAAGAGTTCTACATCCAGACGCTGATCGAAGTGTTCCAGGAATATCGTCTGCCCAACGGGACGATGACGCATCGCGGCCGCAAGGTCGATCCGGGCAAGATCACTAAGACGGCGCTGCTGACTGTCGAAGGCGAAAACGACGACATTTCCGGCATCGGTCAAACCCAAGCCGCGCACGACATTTGCGCGAATATCCCCGAGCAGATGCGCCGCGACTACATCCAGCCTGGCGTTGGCCATTATGGCGTCTTCTCCGGCCGCCGCTTCCGCACGGAGATTTATCCGCGCGTGCGTGAGTTCGTGCGGAATTTTCACTCGAATACGTCACGCGGCGTGCGGAAGCTGCGTGTTGTGGGCGAACAATAACGCGCATTCCGACGCGCTCTGCGTTCCGCCAAATTCGGACCGCTCGCAAAGATTTCGTCTGGACCGCCGGCGCCCTCGCCGGCTTGGTTGAAACAAGCTCACGGCGGCGCGGTTGAAACACCGGTTGCCGGCGAGGGCGCCGGCGGTCCAGACCCGCATCGACGGTCGTCATCAGCGCGTTTTTCTTCGCGCAGAGTGAGCAATCGCACGTATAAACATCAGTGATTTTGGCGTCGATTTGGAATTGGACACGCGCGCCGTGACACGATCCGCGATTGAGGGGCATGTTCTCGCTTTCCTGCGCAGCTTGGCGGCGCAGGCGGGTCGCGTGAATCGAGCGGACGTGAGATTCTTGCGCATGCGCTCCGATTCGCGACAGAAGGTCGAACCGGGTCAAACCGAGATCGAAACGATTGATGGCCGCCGCGTGCCGGTGAAGCTGATCGTGAATCCGCGCGCGCGCCATATCTCCGTGCGTATCGATCCGACGCGCCGCCAAGCGATCGCAACGGCGCCGTCGAAGCGGCATCTCAAGCACGCCGCGCAATTTGCTTCCGAGCGCGCGGGCTGGATTGCGCAGGAACTCTCGCGCCTGCCGCGTGGGGTTTCGCTGGCGCCGGGTTCGTTCGTGCCGTTGCGCGGGGTGGAGCACGAACTGGTTTACAAGCACGGGCGAAAGCCGGCGTGGATTGAGCAGGACTTGCTGCCGCGTCTGATCGTGCAGGCGCCGGATGTGGCGCTCTTCGAAGGCCGTGTCCTGCGCTATTTGAAGGATCAGGCGCGGCAGGACCTGATCGACCGCGTTGCGACGCACGCCATCACGCTTGGCGTCAAGCCAGAGCGCATTCAGGTCAAAGAATTGCGTTCGCGCTGGGGATCGTGCTCTGTCGACGGCGTGCTTTCGTTTTCGTGGCGCGTCGTCATGGCGCCGCCATTCGTGCTGGATTATCTCGCCGCGCACGAAGTCGCGCATCTCAGAGAAATGAATCATTCGCGCCGTTTCTGGGCGCTGGTGAACAAGTGCCTGCCGAACTACGAAGCCGGCCGCGATTGGCTGCACGAGCATGGCTGCAAGCTGCACGCCGTGGGCATGGCGCGCTAAGCTTTCGCCGGCGCCAGCATCCGCCGCATGACGCCGTCACGGTCGATCATCGCATGCTTCAGCGCACCCAGAACGTGGAGCGAAATCGCGCCAATCAGCGCCCAGCGGCCGATGGCATGCAGCAGTTCCGCGAATTCGTGGACGCCCTGGTTACGCGCCGCGAACGGACTGGGCAGCGCGAAGAGATCGAACACATTGATGGCGCGCCCGCCCGACCAAACGGCGAGCGGCCCAGACACCACTTGAATGAGAATGGCGATCAGCAGCACTTGGTGCGTGGCGATCGAGAGGAATTGCAGGAACGGCGCTTGTTCGGGCGCTGTCGGGCGTGGTTGCACGTAGCTCGAAACGACGCGCGCCAGAAGCAAAAGTGCGACCGAGGCGCCGAATGAAATATGCAGGCCCATAAGCGCCGCGCGCGCGGCGCGGTCGCCGGCGTCGCCAGCGAACTCGGCGCGAAAGCCGGTGACAAGCATGACGAGCACTGCGATCGCAGCCAGCCAGTGCAGCGCGATCGAGAGCCAGCCGTAGCCGTTCTTTGTGTTCGTCCACTGCATCGCGATGTCCTCACTCACTCCACGCGCATGATGCCCGCAACTTCGTCGAGGGCAAGGCGGGGGTCGTGAGCGCGAAGTGACGCAGGCGCGCGATGCTGAGTGGCCGCCGGCCCCGCCGATGAGACGGGGCCGGTTTTTCTCAGGGCTGCGGCGCGCCACCCGGCGGCACGCCGGGGCCTATGTTCTGATTGAAGAACGCCAGCGCTTCCGTCAGCACGGTGCGCCACGCTTCACCGTTTTGCGGCGAGGCGTAGTGGTCAATATCGTGCAGCGTAATCAGCCGCGCATCCTTGCCTGCGCGTTGCATGGCGCGTTGCATCAGCAGGCTCTGTTCGATCGGAACGGTGATGTCCTCATCGCCGTGGATCATCAGCAGCGGCATGCCGACGCGGTCGGCGTTCTGCGCGGCGGAAACGGCGTCAATGTCCGCTTCGCCGCGGCTGCCCATCGCGTCGGTCCAGTATTGGTAGCTGGTGGAACGTGCACCGCCGCCGCCGCCGCCATCCTGCACGTCGCCACGATCGCCCGAACGCACCCACCGCAGCATAGCGCGCAGATCGGAAACGCCGGCGCCCGCGACCGAGCACTTGAAGATGTCCGCGTTCATGAACGAGGCGGTGAAGGCGACGTAGCCGCCATAAGACCAGCCGTTGATGCAGATGCGGTTAGGATCGGTAATGCCGGCTTGGATGAGATGGCGTGCCGCGTCGGCCACGTCTTGTTGCATGCGGCCGCCCCACTGGCCGTGGCCGGCGACGACGAACGCGCGCCCAAAGCCGCCGCCGCCGCGGAAGTTGGGTTGGAAGACGGCGTAACCTTGGCTTGAGAAAGATTGCGCGAATGGGTCGCTGCCCCAGACGTCGCGGCCTTCGGGACCGCCATGCGGGACAACGATGGTCGGCAGATTGCGCGCCTGCGCCATCGAGACGCCCGGCGGCAACCACAGATAGCCCCACTGCCGTTGGCCATCGGAGGTCGTGTACTCAAGCACGTGCTGTGTTGGCAGCAGCGCCGGGTTGACGCCGCTGCGTTGCGAGATGATCGAGTTGAGCGCGTGGGTCTGGTGGTTGTACATATAGTACGTTCCCAGATCTTGCGGCCCGTAGGTGTAAATCAGCCAGCGATTGCCATCGTCCGAGCGGTCGATGAGCATGACGTTCACTTGATCGCCGAGCGCCTGATTGATCGCCGTCCAGCGGGCGCCGAAAGCCTGGTCCTTGGCTTCGCACGTCCAACGCTGCGCCCACCAGCACGCCGCTTGCAGCACGTTGTTGGCGGTGTCGAGTTCGGCGTCGGTGACGTCGTAAGTCGGATTGGTCTGGATGGTCTCGGTGTATTGGCCGGTGGCGGTGTCGTAGACGTAGAGACCGCTGGTG
The DNA here is from genome assembly GCA_020848895.1 of Hyphomonadaceae bacterium. Classification (GTDB taxonomy): domain Bacteria; phylum Pseudomonadota; class Alphaproteobacteria; order Caulobacterales; family Aquidulcibacteraceae; genus Vitreimonas. The sequence goes on along the minus strand of JADLHI010000305.1, from coordinate 7,933 downwards.
TCGTTGCCCTCGCGACGCGCGAGCACGAACACCTGGCCGGGCTGCGTGGCGGCGCCGATCGGCTGGCAATCGGGACCCGAGTGCGCTGCCGCCGCACCTTGAAAGCGCGCGATTTCAGTCCAGCTGCGTTGGCCCGGGCCGCGGCGAAGCCAGGCGAAACCCGCGCCGCTAGCGACGCTATCCTGGCGCAGCACCGGCGTGCCGTTGACGTCGACTTCAAAATTGAAGGTGTGGATGGTGCCGTTCTCCACGCGCTCGGCGGCGGCGGTGTTGACGTTCACGCGGCGCAGTTCGACGCCGCCCATCGTCGGCACGATGAGCAGGATGTTGTCTTCATCGCGCGGCAGGTCGCTGACGACGCCGGCATCGACGTAAGTGACGCCAAGCGCGGACGGATCGTAGAGCTGCGTCAGGTTTGAGCCGTCCAGATTGACGGCATAGATGCGAGAATTGGTCTCAAAGCCGTCATCGACGCGCCGGTTGTGAATGCTGTTTGCGGTGTCGGCGACGACGCGATTGCGTTGCAGGAGGCGGAAGACGAGCCGCGAATTGTTGGCGAAGTGAACTTGGCTGAGTTCAAGGCTCTGGTCGGCGCGGGCGCGCTGGATCGCTGCCGGGCGACGCGTTTCAAGATCGACCACCAGAAGCGTGTCGCCGACATTGTCGCGGCGAATGACCGCGAGGTGATGGCCATCCGGCGAAAGCGTCGCGCCGCGGAACTGATCGTACCCCAAGAACCAGTCGAGCGGCGCGCGTTGCGGCTGCTGTTGCGCTGAAGCGGGAACGACGAGCGTGCAGACAGCCGCCAGCACGATGAAAAGAATACGCTGCATGAAGAACCCCCAAACGCCGTTTTTACGGTCGCCTTTGAGGGTTGGATTTAGCCTGACGTGAAGGTCTTGTCAGCGGCCTAAAGCATCTTCGCCAAGGGTGAACCTCAGCCTTCGGGGCCAAAGTCCAGCGAGCGGTCTTCGGTATCGGGCGGAGCGGTGGGCGGAGCGCCGATGACGGCGCCGATGGGCGCGCCGACGGCGGTAAGTTCGGGAGATTCAGGATCGGCGACGCCAACGTCGTAGTCTTCTTCCGAGGGCAGTTCGAGCGGACGCACTGGCGTGTTGCGCAGCGCCGTGGGCATGAAACGGGCCCAGATCTCGGTCGGCAGGGAGCCGCCGGTGACGCGCGCGGTCTCGGTGAAATTGTCGTTGCCGGCCCAAACGCCCGCCACCATGCCGGGCACAAAACCGATGAACCAGGCGTCGCGATAATCGTTGCCGGTGCCGGTCTTGCCGCCGACCTGGCGGCCATTGATGCGCGCGGCTGTGCCGGTGCCGGCGTCAACGACGCGGCGCATCATGTAATTCATGTAGCGCATCGGACGCTGTTCGATGACGCGATGGCGGTTTTCCTGGCGGAACGCCCACACGGTTTCGTTGCTGCTGGCGCGGCGGATGCGGGTGATGCCGTGCGCTTGGATGTTGTAGCCCTCGGCGGCCATGGCGCCGTAGGCCTGGGTCATCTCCAAGAGCGTGATTTCCTGCGCGCCAAGCGCCAGCGAGTGATAGTTGAAGAGCGGCGAGGTGACGCCGAGGCGTCGCGCAACGTCGATGACGTTTTGGCCGCCGACTTCATTGGCCACGCGGATCGCGACCATGTTGTAGGACAGCGCGAAGGCCCGCGTCAGCTCGGTGGGGCCGTGGAATTCGTTGGTGTAATTGCCCGGCGTCCAGGGCGGCTGGCCGTCGATGTAGATTGTGATCGGCGCATCTTCGCGCACGCTCCATGGCGTGAGGCCGTTTTCCATCGCCGCGAGATAGATGAAATATTTGAACGAGGAGCCGGGTTGACGGCGCGCCTGCGTGGCGCGGTTGAATTGGCTTTGATCGTAATCGCGCCCGCCGATCATGGCGCGCACGCCGCCTTCATCGTCCATCGCCAGAAGCGCGGCCTGGCTGATGCGGCGGGCCTGGCCTTGTTCTTCGAGCACGCTGTTGACCGCTTCGTCACCGGCGCGCTGGGCGGCGATGTCGATCGTGGTTTCAACGACAAAGTCGTCGCGCTGCTGGCCGATGACGTCGTTCAGCAACGGATCGATCCAGTCGCGATAATAGGAGAGCACGCCGGCCGGGTTGCGGCGGCTGATGACAAGTTCTTCCTGCAGCGCCGCTTCGCGCTCGGCCGCGCTGATGAAGCCCATGCTGACCATTTCGTTCAACACGACGGTGGCGCGGTCGCGCGCCGCTTCAATGTCCTGGCGCGCCGGGTTGAGACGCGACGGCGCCTTCACCAAGCCGGCAATCATCGCCGCCTGAAGCAGCGTGAGTTCGCGGGCCGGGCGGTCGAAATAGCGCTCCGCTGCCGCTTCAATGCCGTACGCGCCCGCGCCGAAATACACGCGCGACAGATAGAGCGCGAGGATTTCGTCCTTGGTGAAACGGCCCTCCAGCCAAATCGCCATGGCGATTTCCTGGAATTTGCGCCGCCACGAGCGCTCGTTGGTGAGGAACAGGTTCTTCGCAAGTTGCTGCGTCAGCGTCGAGCCGCCCTGAACCACGCGGCCGGCGCGCAAGTTCTCGGCCCCCGCACGCATCATGCCGCCGACATCGACGCCGAAATGCTCGTAGAAGCGGCGGTCTTCGATGGCGACGAAGGCTTGGCCGACATAAGGCGGTAGCGACGCAAGATCGACGGGCGGCGCGTTCTGCGCGCCTTCGCGCAAGATCACGTGCCCGTTGCGATCGAGGAAGGTGACGGATTGGCCGTTGCGCGCTTCCCAGAGATCGTCGGTCGACGGCAGATCCCAGGTGATGGCGATGAAGAAGGCGACGATGAGCACAACGCCGCCCGCCGCCGCCCAACCGCTCCAGACGGCGGCTTCACGCACGCTGCGCGGATGTTTGATGCCGCGGATGCGCCGCCACATCTCGCCGCCGAAGGCGCGCGCGCCGCCGGCGAAGGCGACCCATTTCGGTTCGATCGCGCGCCAGGCGTCGCGCGCGGTGCTGGTGATGCGGTCGCGGAGCCGGCCCAGCAGCGACGCGGGCGGCTCTTCTTGTGCTTCTTCTGGATCGCCCGCGGCGCGGAAGTAGTTCGGTGGAAGCTCTTCTTGCTTGGAGGCCTCGGCATCGGCCACTGGCGGCGCCGCTTCTTCTTCGCGATGCGCCTCGGCCGCGATCGGCAGATCCTCGGGGATTGGCGGCAATTGCTCAGGCGGCGGTGGTGCGACAGCCTCAGCCTCCGGCTCGCCGTCCTCGAAGAGTTCCTCGTGAGGTTCCTCGTGATGTTCCGGGGGCGCGGGTTCGCTGGCGGCGGCCTCCACAGGCTCGGCCGCGGTTTCGCCTTCCGCCGGCGGACCTGCCGGAAGATCGTCTTCCGGACGGTCTGGATCGTTTTCGTCAGCCACCCCGGCTCACCCTCCGCGCTCGCTCGTAGCGCGATTCGACCGCAACGCCGCCGAGGAGCGGCAGCGTGCGGCCCGTGGACGTAGAACGCCTATCGGTCGGCAAAAGGTTCCCTGGCCACTTTCCGGCCCAATTCTGAGCCTCCGCGCCGCGCCGCGCAACGGTCAGAGGCGGTTGCTTTTTCTTGCCGGGGCGGAAGGACGTCGCCATATCTTACGAAACAGGGCGGGCGGGATTCTCCCGTGGCCCAGGAGGAGCAGTTTATGAGCGACTATCACGCCCAGCCTCGATCGATACCGACCGGCCGAGCGGATATGGCCGTTGATGCGGGCCTTCGGGCCTTCATGCTTGGAATCTACAACAAGATGGCGATCGGCTTGGCGCTGACCGCCGCGATCGCTTGGTTCGTTGGCACGACGCCAGCGATCATGGCCGCGATCTTCTCTGGCCCACAGGCGTATCTGGTTATGTTCGGTCCGCTGGCGATCTTGCTGATCTCCAGCTTCACGATGCGCAATCCGTCTCCGGTGGGCGCCAATCTCGTTTATTGGAGCGTTGTCTCGCTCATCGGCGTCGGCATGGGTGCGCTGGTTTGGTACTATGCGCGCATTCCTGACGGCATGCTGCTTGTCGCCAAGGCGTTCCTGACGACCGCGGCGGCGTTCGGCGGCTTGAGCCTTTGGGGCTACACCACCAAGCGCGATCTTTCGGCCTTTGGCACGTTCCTCATCATGGGCGTGATCGGCCTCGTGATCGCGTCGGTTGTGAACCTCTTCATCCAGAGCAGCATGCTGAGCTTCGCGATTTCGGCGATTGGCGTGCTGGTGTTCGCGGGCCTGGTGGCGTTCGACACCCAGCGCTTGAAGAACATGTACTACCAACTCGGTGGAAACGAGCGGGCGATGTCGGTTGCGACGACGTACGGGGCGCTGAGCCTCTACATCAACTTCATCAACCTGTTCCAATTCATCCTGAGCCTGATGTCGCCGCGCAACTAAGCGGCGCCTCATCGGCAGCGAACGTCGACGCCCCGGCTTAGGCCGGGGCGTTTTCGTTTCTAGTCGCCCACCACGCGCATGCGCTTGGGTTCGAGCACGGCGAGGACACGTTCCAATTCGTGGCCGCGCCTCAGGATACGGCCATCGACGGCGCGGACGCTGTAAGCGCCATTCTTGCGGGTTTCGTCGGGACGTTTCTCAATTTGATAGAGCGGCGCTTCGCTGGTTCGCCGATAAACGCTGAACAGCGCGCGATCGGGTAGGGCGTCCAATGCGTAATCACGCCACTCGCCCGCGGCCACCATGCGGCCATAGAACCGAAATAACCGATCTAGTTCCGGACGCTCGAAGAAAACCGTGCGTCCACTCATGCGTTCGCCCTCATCTTGCTCACAACGCTTTGTTTTCAGCGCTGTACGGAGCGTACAATCTAAAAACTCCGCCACGTCGGCTTTTGGACAGATTTTGTGCTTGCCCTCGCCGCATTGGAGCGCGACCTTAGCATTGTGGTCGGTCGGAGAAAGGCTCGTACTCCGGTATCCATCAGCCCCCCCAGCCCCCCGGGGTGCGCGCTTCGACCGGCCACACTGAGTTCTCACAAAGCCCGCGATTGTCGCGGGCTTTGTTGCATCTGAACCTCGAAAATCCATTGGAATAAGGGCGTGGCAGCGCCGTCTCGGATGCGGCGGCCAAGCGCGCAAGGCGGCACGCTTGCTGTGGATAAGAGCGTTCGTCGCGCGTTGAACGTCGCTCATCGTGCGCGCTTAACGGGTTCGAAACACCGCGCGGAATCGCCTCGTGTGATTCGGCCCTCCTGTGGATAAAGAGCTGTGGTCTTTTGCCCAAATCGCCCTTAAGAGCGGCGCTCGAATTTCGCTCGGGGTTCAATCCACATGCTGCTGCAGGTCGATGGTCTGCGCAAAACCTTTGGCCGGCGCACCGCGGTGGACGGCATCGGTTTCGCGCTCGACGTCGGAGAGATCGTCGGTTTCCTGGGGCCTAACGGCGCCGGCAAGACGACCACAATGCGAATGATCGCCGGTTACCTCGAACCCGACGAAGGCGTCGCGAAAATCTTCAACATCGATGTGGCGCAGGATCGCCGCCGCGCGCAGGAACGCGTGGGCTATCTGCCCGAAGGCGCGCCGCTCTATGGCGAGATGACGCCGTGGAGCTTCCTGCGCTTTGTAGCTGAGACGCGCGGCATGAGCCGGGAGGCCGCGCGCCATGCTGTCCGCCGCGCCGCTCAGGATGCGCGCCTTGGCGACACCATCGATCGCCCGATCGAGACGCTCTCCAAGGGCTATCGCCGGCGCGTGGGTTTGGCGTCGGCGCTGCTGCACGATCCGATGCTGCTGATCCTGGACGAACCGACCGACGGCCTCGATCCCAACCAACGTCATGCCGTGCGCGATCTGATCAAGCGCCTGGGCGAAGAGCGAGGGCTCATCATTTCGACGCACAGCTTGGAAGAGGTCGAAGCCGTCTGCACGCGCGCGATCATCATCGATCAGGGGCGCATTGTGGCCGACAAGGCGCCCGCGGCGCTGAAGGACGAGCACGGCAGTCTTGAGCGCGCCTTCGCGGCGCTGACGCGCGGGGAGGAGCGCGTATGAAAAAGCGCCCCGGCCTCGCCAGCCTCGCCGCCACTTATCGGCGCGAGCTGCTCGCCTACGTGACCACGCCGACGGCGTATGTGTTCGTCGCCGTGTTCCTGTTCTCGATTGGCCTCTTCACGTTCCAGATCGGCGGCTTCTTTGAAGCGCGCCGCGCCGACCTGACGCCGTTCTTCGCCTTCCACCCCTGGATATTCATGGTGTTCTTGCCGGCGGTTTCGATGCGGCTCTGGGCCGAAGAGAGCCGCTCCGGCGCTATCGAATTGCTGATGACGTTGCCGGCGCCGACCTGGTCTCTGGTGCTTGGCAAATTCCTCGCCGCCTGGAGCGTCGCGGGCGCGGCGTTGCTGTTGACCTTGCCGCTCTGGGTGACGGTGAACTTGTTGGGATCGCCCGACAACGCCGCCATCTTCACGGCCTATCTCGCGAGCTTCCTGATGGCCGGCGCCTATATCGCCATCGGCTCGGTGATGTCGGCGCTGACGCAAGCGCAGATCGTTGCCTTCGTGCTGGCGGTGCTGGTGTCGTTCCTGCTGACGGCGCTCGGCTTGCCGTTAGTGCTCGACTTCTTCTCTGGGATCGTGAACGGCGCTGTCGCCGAAGGCATCGCGCGCTTCTCGATTCTACACCATTTCGACGCCGCTCAACGCGGCGTCGTGGAGTTCCGTTCGGTGTTCTACTTCGTGTCGCTGATCGCGCTCTGCTTGAGCTTCACCGCGCTGGCGGTGGATGCACGGCGGGGAGGCTGAACCATGAGCGCACGCCGCTATGCCCTCTTTGCCGCCCTGGCGCTGTTCATCGCGTTCATCGCCTCGAACGTGATCGCCAATTCGTGGTTCCGCTCCTGGCGCTTGGACCTAACCGAGAACCATCTCTATTCGATCAGCGCCGGCACCCAGCAAACGCTGAATGAACTCACCGAGCCGGTGCAGCTCACGCTCTATTATTCGCGCAACGCCGCCCAGCCTGTGCCGCAGCTGCAGACCTACGCCGCGCGCGTGCGCGAGATGCTGCAGACGTTTCAAGCGCGCTCACACGGCCGCGTGCGCTTTACGGAAGTGAACGTCGAGCCGTTTACCGAAGCCGAAGACAAGGCGTCGGAAGCGGGCATTCAGGCGGTGCGTCCGTATGAAGGCGCGGACCCGATCTATTTCGGCCTCGTCGGCGCCAATGCGATCGACGACACGCGCGTCATTCCTCTGTTCAGCCCGCAGCGGGAGTCATTCCTCGAGTACGAACTGACGCGGCTTATCTATGAACTTGAGAATCCCGAGCGCACGCACATCTCGTTGATCACCTCGCTGCCGATCGATCCGGCAGCGGCCGCCGGCCCGGCCTTCCAGGCCGGCAGTCAATCGATGTTCGCGACCGAAATGGGCCGCGTGCTCGACGTTACCAAGCTGGCGGCGAACTTCACCGCCATCCCGGACAACACAGACGTGTTGGCGATCATTCACCCTGGCGCGCTGACGCCGGCGCAGCTTTACGCAATCGACCAGTTCATCCTGCGCCGCGGACGCGCCTTCGTGGCGCTCGATCCTGCCTCGATGCAGGCGGCGCTGAGCGGACAGAGCTTCGATCCGTTCAGTCCGTCGTTGCCGGCGCCGACGGCGTCGACATTGGAGCCTTTGCTGAGCGCCTGGGGCGTGGCGATGGCGCCGACCGTGGTGCTCGATCAGGAAGGCGCGCTGCCGGTCTCCGTGCAAGATCCGCAGACGGGTCAGACCGGCCAAGCGCCGCAGCCTCTCTTCTTCCAAGTGCCCGCCGAGACGGGCCTTGACCGCGAAGACCTGATGACCGCCTGGCTGAGCCGCGGCATCAATTTTGGTCTGGCCGGGGGCCTCACACAGCGTACGCAGCTTGAGGGCGTGACGTTCACGCCGCTCATCCGCACGAGTGGCCGCACCATGCGTATGCCGGC
>JADLHI010000304.1 GCA_020848895.1 Hyphomonadaceae bacterium | reverse complement strand
AGCGGCATTCAAGCGCGCCAACGCCCTGGCGCTTGGGGTGGCCGGAGCCGAGGTTGGCGTCTCGATACGTGGGCCAAGCTGGAAATCGAACGCGGCGCAACGATCGTTCGGGCCGAATTGATCCGGCGTACCTGGAGGTTGCGGCTCGTAGCGGCTCGGCCGCACTTCGGAGCACAGAACGCTGCCGGCTTCGTCGAGGCGATTGTCTTCGGCGATGTAAGTGAACGGGCCATCGTCACGCGCGTACGCAAGCAAGTTCAAGCGGCCGAGCGCCAATTCGCGTTGAGTGGGATCGATGCCTTCCATCGCTTGCACGTTCTGCAAGGCGCGATCGATTGGCGCTTCGTAGATTGCCTGCGGCGGTGGGATGTAAGGAATCGCAAAAGCGCTAACGGCAGTCGCCGCCAGAACCGCAATCGCTAATACTCCGGCGCGCATGGAAGTCCTCTTCTCCCAAACCGCCCCTCGCACGAAGCATCCTGCGCCGCGTCGCACGCGGCGTCCATGGCGAAAATTTCACAATTAGGAGATTTTAGGGTTGCGGCTTGGGCGGATCGCGCAAATCGCATTCGGGCCCGTTCGGATCGAACAGCGTATCGGGCGCACGCGGCAGCACGCGTTCGGTATAGTATTTCAGTTTGCGAATGACGCTCGTGCTATCGCCGACCGCGTAGTCAGCGGGGATGAGCGGGCCGAACGTTAACTTGTAGGTCTTGCCCTGCTTGTTGAGCAGTTCGTGGAACAGGGTGATGTCGCGCAGCTCCGCTGAGAATTTCGCAAAGGTATGGAACCAGAACGAGTAGGGGCCGCTCATGTGAACCGGCAGAATTGGCAGCTCGTACTTGCGCGCGAGCGAAGCCGCTGTCGACATCCATTCTGGATCCAGCAGCATGCCGTCGCGCATGCGCGCGAGCCGGCCTGCCGGGAAAATTGCGAGCGGACGGTTCGCGGCGAATGCTTCGTCCGTCATCTTCAGCGTCACGCGGGTGCGTTCCCGGGTGCGCTTAGCCAGCACCCATTCGACAGGGATGAGCGTCTCGTTGAAGCGCGGACAAACCCGCTCGGCATCCGAGTTGGCGTAGAACAACACATCGGGCCGCGCGTGCTTGACCGCATCGTAGAGCGCGATGCCATCGGTGATGCCGGTGGGGTGGTTGCCCAAGATGAGGAAGGCGCCGTCCTTGGGCATCCGCTCCAGGCCGCTCACATCGAGCTTCACCGAGAGGAGATCGGAGATCGACTCCAACGCGTCGCGCCCGTTCATCGGCGCGATCATGTCCGCCATCCGCACGGCTTTGTCGTAGTTCAGCACCGAGTAGAGCAGCGGCCGCAGCAACGGCCAGGCGGCGCCGGAAGAGAGCTTCGGCGCGCGCTCTTCTATGAGCACATCGACAATGTGCTTCGGCCGCGCGATGGGCTGACTATGTTCGGTAGTGGCGACGGTATCCGTCATGGGTCCACTCTACCTGCGACTCGAAAGGCGTGGCTATGGCTGTTGGGGCTTGCCTTCACCCTGCCGGGCAGGCTTTTTTGCGGCGCACAACCCACCCGGAGATGCAATGAGTTCGCTTCTGGCCGCGTACCGCCGGCGCCTGGCCGAAGGCGAACTTGCGCCCGACGACGACCAGGCGCGGGCCGCCGCGCGGCTGGAGACTCTGGAGAGGGCGCTGGAGCGCTGGAAGCCGGGCGGTTGGCCGGTCAAGACCAAGCCGCCGCGCGGGCTCTATCTTTGGGGACCGGTCGGGCGCGGCAAGTCGATGCTGCTCGACCTATTCTTCGAGGCGGCGCCGCTGAAGAAGAAGCGCCGCGTGCACTTTCACGAATTTATGCTCTCGCAGCACGCGTTCTTGCGCAAGGCGCGTGAGCGTAACGCTGGCCAAGATCGTTTGATCGCGGATGCGGCGAAGGCCGTGGCGGCGGAGGCGCAGCTGCTGTGCTTCGACGAGATACAGGTCACCGACATTGCCGACGCCATGATTCTGGGCCGGTTATTCGAGCGCTTGTTTGAAGACGATGTGGTGATTGTCGCGACCTCGAACCGGCCACCCGACGAACTCTACAAGAACGGCATCAACCGCCAGCTCTTCCTTCCTTTCATCGCGCTGTTGAAGCAGCAGCTCGATGTGCTGCAAATCGCCGGCCCGCAGGATTTCCGCTTGCGCCAACTGATGGCCGCGCCGGTCTATTATGCGCCGCTCGGACCCGCTGCCGACGAAGCGATGGAGCGCACCTGGAAGCGTCTGACTGCTGGCGCTGCGCCGCATGCAGTCTTGTTGGACGTTGGCGGCCGCGAACTCCGCGTTCAGCGGCAAGCCGCCGGCGTCGCTCGTTTCAGTTTCACCGAACTCTGCGCGCACGCGCTCGGCGCCGCCGACTATCTCGAAATCGCGGAGCGTTTTCACACCATTCTGCTTGAGAATATCCCCCGTCTTTCGCCATCCATGCGCGAGGAGGCGGCGCGGTTCCGCACGCTAATTGACGCGCTTTACGAGGCGAAGGTGAAGCTTGTCGCATCCGCCGATGCTCAACCGCTCGACCTTTATCCGGCCGGCGACCAAAGCTTTGAGTTTGAGCGCACGGCCTCGCGTTTGATGGAAATGCGCAGCGAGGCATACCTCGCGTTGCCGCGTCGCGATGCGGAGTGGAAGCAGGGCGTCGGCGACTAGCGTCGACGGCGCGACGGCGTGCCGAGTATGCCGCGCATCAGTTCCCGCACGATAGTGTTGAATACGCCGCTGGCGACGCGGCCGCCTTGGCGCTCGAGCGGCGTAGTGCGAGAGCCGCCACTGCGCGCGCGCGGCGTGGCGCCGCCGGTCGAGCGTGTGCGCGCCGCTTTTGCCGCCTCCTTGTCGCGCGCCGCTTGCGCTTCCTCGCGCGCCTCGGCGTCGGCTAGTTGGGCGGCCCGTTTGCCCAAAATTTCGTGTGCGCTCACACGGTCGACGGCCTTCTCGTAAGCCCGGCCGGCGGTGTTGGCCTTCATCAAGGCGGCGCGCTGCGCCGGCAGGATTGGGCCGACTTGGCTGTTCGGTGGGCGCACTTTCGTGCGAGCAACAGGTGTCGGCGCGCCTTTCGCGTCGAGCGTCGAGACCAACGCCTCCCCAACGTTCAGCTCCTGAATTTCCTTCGCCACATCGACGTTCTCGTTGGCGCGGAAGCTCTGCGCCGCGGCGCGCACGGCTTTCTGATCCGTCGGCGTGTAGGCGCGCAGCGCGTGCTGGAAGCGGTTTCCCAGCTGCGCCAGCACCGTTTCAGGAATGTCCGCGGGCGACTGGGTCACAAAATAGATGCCGACGCCCTTCGAGCGGATCAGCCGCACGACTTGCTCGACCTTATTGATCAGCTCCTTCGGCGCGTCGCGGAAGAGGAGATGGGCTTCGTCGAAGAAGAAGACGAGCTTCGGCTTATCCAGATCGCCGACTTCCGGGAGCTGCTCCCAAAGCTCGCTCATCAGCCACAGCAAAAACGCCGAATAGAGGCGCGGGCTTTGCACGAGACGTTCGGAGGCGAGCACATTGATCGTTCCTTTTCCATCCGGCCGTGCGCGCGTCAGTTCTTCGAGCTTGAAGGCCGGTTCGCCGAAAAAGCGGTCGGCGCCGTCCATCTCAAGCTGCAACACTTTGCGCTGCAGCGCCGCGATCGATTGCGGCGTGACCAGGCCGTACTTCTTCCCGATGTCCTCGGAGTTTTCCGAGAGGTAGGTCAGCAGTGCGCGCAGATCGTTGAGATCGAGCAGCAGGCCTTCGTTCTTGCCTTCGTTCAGCCAGTCGTCGGCCAAGCGGAAGGCGATCGTGAGCGCGCCTTCTTGAGCGTCGGTCGCTTCCAGAACGCGGCCCATCAGCACTGGCCCCATTTCCGTGACTGTCGTGCGCACTGGGTGGCCGAGTTCGCCATAGACGTCCCAGAACGCGGCAGGCTGCGCTTCCGGCGTCAGCGGCATGTTGATTTCGGCGGCGCGCGCGGTCGCCCAAGCCGGCGGCGGGTCGCCCGGCGCGGCGCAGCCCGAAAGGTCGCCCTTGATGTCGGCGGCGAAGACATTGACGCCTTCGCGCGCGAACGCCTCTGCCAGCACCTGCAGCGTCACCGTCTTGCCGGTGCCGGTCGCGCCGGCGATCAGGCCGTGGCGGTTGGCGCGCTTCAGCGCCAGGGACTGCACGCCTTCTGGCGCCAGGCCAATGTCGATCGTTTCCGCCATTCTCGCGACTCCTGCTTCGCCAACAGCTTGGCGCAACGGGCCTTTCCGGCCAAGCCGGGCCTTGCGCCGCAGGGCCACGCAAAGCAAGAGGGGCGCATGGCCAGCCTGGATATTTCGCAGCGCGGTGCGCTCTGGATCGTCGCCACCGGCGTTATCGCAGCTGGGTTCTATTTCCTCCGCGAGCCGCTGACGCAGTTCGCTATGGCAATGATCCTCTGGCTCGCCATCGACGGGCTGTCGGACTCGATCGACAAGCGCATCCCGTTCATGCCGCGTTGGCTAGCGCTGCCGGTGGCGTTGATCCTAGTCTTGAGCCTTATCGCGCTCATCGGCTTCGTCGTCATCGACAACGTCGCCCACATCATGGGCGATTTGAACAATTACGAATTCCGGCTGAACCAGGTGATCAACCAGGCTCACACGGCGCTGGGTGCGCCCGGCATTCCGCCCACCGTGCGCGATCTGGTGGCGCAGGCTAATCCGAACAACCGCTTGGCTGCCGAGATTGGCGGCAGCCTTCAGAACTTCGCGTCCGCCGCGACCTTCACGTTGATCTATTTGGCTTTCCTGTTCCCGGCGTCGGCCGTGATGAAAGATAAGCTCGATCTCATTTTCCGCGATGAGAAGCGCCGGGCCGGCGCGCGCGACGTGCTTGCGCGCATTCGTGAATCCATGGAGCGCTATCTTTGGGTGCAGACGGTGATGAGCCTCATCATCACCGCGCTTACCTATGTAACTTTGAAAATCATCGGCTTGGACAACGCCTTGTTCTGGTCGTTCCTGATATTCTTCCTCAATTATATTCCGACCATCGGCTCGATCGCCGCGGTGGCGCTCACAACAGCCGTTGCGCTTGTGCAATTTCCTACGCTTGGGCCGGTCGCGGCGGTGTTCGCCGGTGTTGGCGTTTGGCAATTTGTCATCGGCAACTTCATTCAGCCGCGCATGACAGGAGATTCATTGAATCTCTCCGCCGTTGTCGTGCTGCTCGCGCTCGCGATTTGGGGACTGGTATGGGGCATTGTCGGCGCATTTCTCGCCGCGCCGATGACAGTCATGATTATGATTGTATTGGCGCAATTTCCATCGACGCGATGGATTGCGATTTTGCTTTCCGCCGATGGCAAACCCACACCCGAAACGAAGCGCGTGAGTAAGTCCGAAGCCGGATCAAATTGATGTTGCGAATCGGTGATGAACATGTATCGCTGATTGTGAAGAACGTCGCCGGGGCTAGGGGCGTTTCGGCAAACGCAACTTGGTTTCGCTCCCGTCTCGGCGCGCGTTCACGTCAGTTACTGGCGTGTCGATTTGCGTGCGTGGGCTCAATGGGGGGCTACATCTAACGCAGAGCGGCCGTCTCCACGGAACAGGCCTCCGCGTGCGTCCCCCACCCAGCCTGCTGCGAGGCCTGCAGGCGCCGTCGGACAGCTTGTCCCCGTCCGGCGGCGCCGCCAATTTTAGGGGTCCAAAAACTGAATCATCTTCTCCGCCGCCGTTTTTTTCGGCGCGCGCTGCCTCGGCCTGTGATCGGCGAGGCGAACGACGTTCTCTGGACCCTCGCCAACGGCAGGCAGGCGCATGGACGCGCTTAGGGCTTCGGCGGCCTCGATCAGCTGGCGCAACCGACGCCGGTCGGCGGCCGAATGCACCTCAGTCCGGAGCTGGCGGCGCGCCCAGCGCGAGACGATGGTGAGGTATTCTCGGGCAAACATCGCCGGGCAAACGTCGCAAACAGCGCCAGCGTTCCCGCCTATCCGCCATTGCACGTCTCGGACCCACTCTTGAGACCAAATCGCGGCGTTCCGGCGGTTGAAGTTGACGGCGGGGCGAGTAGGTTCGCGCCAAAATAAAGGAAACGTCTCATGGACGCTGCTGCCGCGCGCCAGGAACTCCCGAAAACCGCTGACCAATTTGTCGATCAGGCCGTGAAGGGGCCGTGGCCCGCATTCCGGGCGAACGGCGTCATCGACGCTGCCGCCGAGATGTTCTTGAGGGGTCTCTATGACGACGCCTCGGACGATGAACTCGGCGATCTCTCGGTCGAAGACTTCGCCGCGCTCGCGCACGATTTTTGGATCTGGCGAGCCGAGCGCGAGTGCGAGGATCAATGCATCCGCATCCGCCGCGGCATCGGCGTTGGCGGCAAGCAGCTTGACCGTGACGTGCTCGAAGTCGCCGGCCCCGACATGCCGTTCCTGGTGGACTCGGTGATGGGCGAACTGGCCGACCAGGGCATCACTTCGCTCGCGATGTTCCACCCCTTGGCGCCGTCGGCGAAAGGTAAGGGCCGTGACTCGCTGATCCAGATTCACGTGCCGCGCCTCTCGGCGCAGAAGAGCAAAGAGCTGTTGGACGGCGTGCGCGCGTCGCTCGCCGACGTGCGCGCCTCGGTGGCCGACTTTCAGACGATGCGCCAACGCATGCTCGATTGCGCCGACGAACTTGAGAATGCCAAGTCGAACGCGGCGCCCAGCGACGTCGCCGAAGCCGTCGCGCTGCTGCGCTGGCTCGCGGCTGACAAGTTCACGTTCCTGGGTTCGCGCGACTACCAATACGTTCGCGACGCCAAGGGCGCGCTGACGCCGCACGAGCCGGATATCATCAGCGACACCTGTCTTGGCGT
>JADLHI010000303.1 GCA_020848895.1 Hyphomonadaceae bacterium | reverse complement strand
TGCTTGAGCGCCTGCGCGTCGAAGGCGATCAAACCGAGGCGGACGTCTTTGTCAGCGTCGATGCAGGCAATCTGTGGCAGGCGAAGGACGCAGGTCTTCTGCAAAATGTCACAACGCCGGCCTTGCAAGAGAAAACCCCGGCGCATCTGCGCGACGCCGACGGCGCCTATTGGGGCTTTGCCAAGCGCGCGCGCGGCATCGTCTATCGCAAGGACGCCGTGCAGGCTGAGAATGTCGCGACCATGGACGCGCTCGGCACGGCGCGCTTTCGCCAGCAAGTCGTGATGGGATCGAGCGTGCGCCAACTTTCCGCGCTGGCTGCGCGCATCGAACGTCTGGGCGCGGACGACGCCCGCGCTTGGGCCGCCGCGGTGCGCGCCAATTTCGCGCATGATCCGCAACCCAGTGAAATCGATCTGATCAAAGCGATCGCGGCAGGCGATGCGCAGGTTTCAGTGTGCGATTATTCCGACTACGTCCGCATGCTGCGCTCGGACGATGCAACCGACCGCGGCGCGATCGCACAGGTTGGTTTCGTCTTTCCAGATCAGGCAGGCGCCGGCGCGCACGTCAACATTTGCGGCGCGGGCGTCACCACCCACACAAAACGGCGCGATCTTGGCGTGCAATTCCTGAAATATCTGGTGAGCGACGAGGCGCAGGCCGTGTTGGCGCCGCTCAGCACCGAATTCCCCATTCGCCCGGAGATCGCCGCGGCGCCGGATTTAGCCGCGGCCGGCGCCTTCAAGGAAGAGAACGTGCCGCTCGACGCTCTGGGGCGCCATCACGCGGAAGCGGCGCAAATCTTTGAAGACGTGGGCTGGAACTAGCCCGCCGGCGCGCTTGCGTTTTCGGCTTCCGCCGGCCTGCGCAAAATGAAACGGCGGCGTTCCAAACGGCGCGTCGCCAGCAATTGCAAGCGCACGCGCCAGGCCTCGGTCTCCCACGCGAGTTCGCGCGCCACCGCAACCTCAAGCGCGCCTGCGGCGGTCAAGCGTTCGCCTAATTGCTTGAACGCGGCGCGCGCCGTGAAAAGAAAATCCTCGGTCATATCCTCGTCGGCTTCGAGCACGAGGCCGGTGTCGGAGAAAACCTGCAGCACGTCGCCATGGGCGCGAATCTGCGGCTCGGCGAAGGAGGAAGCAAAAGCGGTTGCAAGCTCAGGGATCTTGATCCCGACATAGCACTCGACCACGGCGCAGGCGCCCGGCTTGAGACATTTCAATATTTGGCCGGCCAGATGCGGCGGATATCCGCAATAGGCAAAATCATCGATGCTCAAGAGGCCGTCATACGCGCCGGGCACGAAGACGTGCGCTTCAAGATCGATGCGCGAAGCCGTGATGCGATCGTCGAGCTTAGCTTTCTTCAGGCCATGCTTCAGCGCGTCGAAGGTTTCATCGCGCCACTCGAAGACCTCTATCTTGCCCGGGTGAGCGGCAGCGACGGCGGTCATCACCCCGGCGAGTCCCGGACTCAAGACGGCGAGCACGCCATCGGGCGCCAGGCCGATACGGGCGGGTTCGAGCCGGTCGGCGGTGGCGTCGCCGGGACGGACGCGATCTTCGCCCCAGAGCACCGCAAGCGCCTGCAGGCGCGGCGGCAGATCATAGGGCAATTCGTCGAAGAGTTCGTCTTCGGTGACGTCGTTGGCGGCGGGGTCGGCAGCGAGCTTGGCTTCGATCTCGGCGAGCGCGGCCTCTTGGTTGAAGTCGTCGCCATCCCACCAGGCGCGCAGTTTCGCACGCGTAAGCGCGATCCCCTTTTTGTCAAAGAGAGCCTTTTTGGCCGCCATAGTGCGCTGACCCTAGGCCAATCCCGTTAACGATTTGCTTGGACGATAGGTAAAAGCGGCGGCGCCTCGGACGGTAACCGCGCCTGCGGGTCATCGATAAAGGCCAGAATATCGTTGAAAACGACCTCGCGCTGATTGTCGCGCAGGAGCCAGTGCCAGCCATTTTCGTAAAGCGCGGTCCGGGCCGAGGCGGGCAGCCGGCGCGCCGCGGCGACGGCCGAATTGCGCGGGATGATCTGATCGTGCGCGCCATAGAGAAAGAGCACGTTGCCATCGAGATTTGCCGCATGCTCGGACGCTGTCTCCATCAGCCCGACGAGGCCGTAAACCGCATCGATGCGCGTCGACCAGATCATGTGCGGCGCCCGCCCCGCTTGCAGCAGCGCCTCGCGATTGTCTGACGCGGTGACGCGGCGGACGACGCCGCGCGGCGGTTGCACCGCGCGCCATGGGAACGTGTGCGCGCCGACCCAGAGCGCGAGCGCGTATTGATCCGGCAATGTCGACCAGCCCCACACGGCCGGCGCGACGAGCACGAGACGATCCACGCTTGGCGCATTCGGCGCGCCGAATGTGGCGATCGCTTCGGCCGAGCCCATCGAGTCGCCAACGACGACGATCTCGGCGTTCGGATAGGTGTGACGTGCGACCATGACGGCGGTGCGCAAGTCCTCCGTCATCAAGCGCTCGCCCGCCCACACGCCGCGGCGCGGCGAGCGGCCGAAACCGCGCGCGTCGTAGGCAAAGACGGCGACGCCGCGCGCGGCGAACCAGGGGCCGGCGAGATAAAACGTGTTGGCGTAATCGTTCATGCCGTGCAGGCCGATGATGACGGCGCGCGGCTCGGCGTTGTTCGGCGGCAGCCATGCGGTCAAGCCAAGCTCGGCGCCGTCGAAGGAAATGAAGCGCTCAGCCGCGGGTTCGAAGCGCGGGCCGGTGAAGCCATCGAGCGGCGAGCCGGCGCGCTGCACTGTCGGCACGCACGCGGCGAGCACCATCAAAGCAAGGCAGAGGAAACTCTGCGCCGCAACTCGGGGAGCAAATCTTGTTCGAACCATGGATTGCGTTTCAGCCAGCCCGTATTCCGCCACGACGGATGCGGCAAAGGCACGACGTTGGCGGGGTAGTCGCGCCATGCGCGCACCGTTTCGCCAAGTGTCGGCTTCACCGCAGCGCCCAGATGATAGCGTTGCGCGTAGGCGCCGACCAGCAGCGTCAGTTGCACATTCTTCAAAAGCGGCAGCAAACGCGGGCGCCACAACGGCGCGCACTCTCGCCGTGGCGGCAAATCTGCACCGTTGACCGTGCCGGGAAAGCAAAATCCCATAGCTGCAACGGCGATATTGCGTTTGTCGTAGAACGTTTCGCGGTCGAGCTGCATCCACTCGCGCAAGCGATCTCCCGAAGCATCGTTCCACGGAATGCCGCTCTCGTGCACGCGCCTGCCCGGCGCTTGACCGGCGATCAAAATACGCGCGCGCGCATCGACCCACACCACCGGGCGCGGCTCATGCGCCAGCGCCTCCGCGCAGACGCGGCAAGCCGTGATTTCCGCGACGAGTGAGCTGAGCGCTTGCGACATTGCTCTTTCTGTTAGCGCGGAGTCCGCGCAGGCGTCGATCCGCGCTGACAGTGATCTGCCACGCGGTAGCGGTGTTATCGGCCGCCTTCGCTTGCACGAAAGCAGGAGCCGGGGCGCGCGATCCGCGCTGAGTAGTCTCTGCTAGGGGTGCGAAGCTCATCTCTGAACTCCGCCGCGCGCTTCGCGCGCCCCGTTTCAGCGGCTGTTTTTCCCGGATGCAGGTTTACAGGACTTCGAGAGCAACATTCTCCCCACTTCGATCCAGTGCAGTCCT
>JADLHI010000302.1 GCA_020848895.1 Hyphomonadaceae bacterium | reverse complement strand
GTTCACAGAGGACGCGTTGGGCGCTGGCTCCGTGATCTGATTGACACCCAGGTGACCCTAAAGTGTGCGACACGGATCGTTGCAGTCAGCAGCGACGGGTTTCGTCGCCTATCTCAACGAACAGACCGGGCAAAACTCCGCCTGATTCACAACGGCATCGAGGTGCCTAAGCCTCCCCGCCTCTCAACTCACGACTTGGAAACTGAGCGTAGCAAACAGGTTCACGTTGGCATGGTCGGACACCTACTCCCCTATAAGGGGTGGAGTGACTTTCTCTCAGTTGCAGCCCGCGTCAGCCGTGCAGGATACAATGCCGTTTGGCACATCATTGGCGAAGGGCCAGAGCGCGGCCGCCTTGAGCAACTATCCGAGTCAATGGGTCTCCGCGACCGAGTTTGCTTCCACGGTTTAGTTCATAATGTTCATGCCGTCTTGGAGGACTTAGACCTCTTTCTTTTTACGAGTCACCGCGAGGGCCTATCTGTTGCGGTACTAGAGGCTATGGCGCACGCTTTGCCGGTAGTCGCGACCGATGTGGGTGGCATCAGAGAGCAAGTCTTGGAAGACCGAAACGGACACGTGCTCCCAGTCGGCGATATTGAGGGGCTAAGCGATAGATGCGCGGAACTTATCTCACAACCCGCGCGGCGACACATGATGGGAGCTGCCGGCAGAGCCCTACTGGAAGCCAGATTCACCGAGGCATCGATGCTTGAGAGCTACGTGGCTCTCTATCGCGAGGTATCAGAAAGCCATGCACCGCGACGACGAGCGACATGACGACGCTGGGTATTTTCACGGTTAAGACTTTCTATCGATGCCAAGGAAGATTTTACACTAACGGTGGGTTCGGGAAGTATCTCGCCGCCATGTGCGCCGAGTTTGCGCATGTAATCATGCTCTGCAAGGTCCGTCGCGGCCCCCCGCCCGGCGGCTTCTATCTCGTCCAGCACGACAACCTTGAGATTGTCCCCGTGCCTGCTTGGCCGACCGAACTGGGCGCCCTTTTGGTCCAACCACTCGTCTTCAGTAAGGGTATCGGCTTGGCGCGACGCGCCGATGTGATTCACGCGCGCATGCCGGATTGGACGGGAATTACCGGTGCGCTGGCCGCGAGGTGTACGCGGACACCCTGTTTCCATCAAATCATAGGCGACACCGCCGGTTTGGCGCGAACTATTCCGCCAACGAAGAAGTTCGGACTAGGTGCCGCCCTTAGGATGTCATTGCTTCTGTACGACGCCTTGGAGCGGCAAATATCTAGGGGCCAACTCGTCTTTGCTCAGGGCCAACTCGCATACGAAAAGCACTCAAGAGCCAGTGAGAGAATTCTTGTTTTGTCGTCGGCTCATCATATCCGGGACATTGGACGACATATTCCGCGTTTTCAGGGCACCTGCTTCACGATCCTCAATGTGGGCCGCCTGCAATCTGTGAAGAACCAGCAATTGCTCATTCGAGCGCTCGAGATCCTCAGGAGAGACGACCCTCGCTGGCGTTTACGAATCGTAGGTGAAGGTCCCAAACGCAACGAACTTGAAGCACTAGCGCGCGACCTCGGAGTTGCAGAAGCAGTATCACTGCCCGGTCTCATAGACCACGGGACTGCGTTGTGGACTGAATACGACCAAGCGGACGTATTCGTTTTGTCGAGCGTGAGCGAGGGAACTCCGAAGGTCGTGCTTGAAGCCATGGCACGGTCTTGCCCAGTAATCGCCTCGGACATCGGCGGCATTCGCACGGCCGTGGTCGATGGTGAGAGGGGATTGCTTTTCGGATCGGAGGATATCCAAGGTCTAACGCACGCGCTGCGTCGCATAGCAACGGAATCTCTCTTGCGGGACAAACTCCAGGAAGCGGCACTATTGTTCTCACGTGAGCACACTGTCGAACAAAGCACAGCCTCCATGATGCGGCGAGTTATTGCACGCTGGCCTCATCTCCAACCGCTAAGAACTTGAGGACGTATCCCCGCCGTGCGATCATGCTCCATCATGGGCTTGGTGACGTCATCAGCGCACTGCCCGCGCTCGCCGAAGCCGACCGGTTGTTGGGGCCGGATGCAGCGTTCGATATCGTAGTCAAATCTCCGCTTGAAGCCAGCGTCTTGGACGCCGTGCGTTGGCAAGGCCAAGTCAGAACTTACTTCGTATCCACCCGACGTGGCATCCAACGAGCGTGGGCGACAACGCGACTTCTGCTTCGATTGCGCTGCCAACGCCCTAGCGCTTTCATTACGCCACACGTCAGCTCCACGCGTACTGCGCGCGCGCTATCTCTCGCCGTTAGCGCACGGCACTCGGTGCTGACGGGCACCATCGCGCCGCGTCTGAACGAACATAAGGCCCATTACTACGCGAGATTCTTCGAGCCGGTGGTTGCAGGCTTTGAACGTAGCAAGCTTAGGATGCCCTCTATCAATGTTGCGAAGGAAATCAGTGCGAGCCCGCGTCTGATTTTGGCGCCGACGGTAGGCACGCGGATTGAACAGCATAAGGCGTGGCCCCCCTCGCACTTTGTGAACTTGGCGGACGCGGCCGCGCTGCGGTGGTCGTCCGCGACCATTGAGCTCTTCGGGGCGCCGCCGGAACGGCCAGCACTTGAGATGATCGCTGCAGCGCTAAGCCCCGAAGCAAGAGAGCGCGCCGCGATAGTGACGCCAGCAACGCCGCTT
>JADLHI010000301.1 GCA_020848895.1 Hyphomonadaceae bacterium | reverse complement strand
CGATGGTGCGGATCAATTTGGACAGCCACGTCAGCCGGATTGATCTTGTCGGCAAGGACGCGATCGTGCTGAAGGATGGCAAGCAGGTCACCGAGTTTCGCGAAGGCATGCTGCCGTGGGCGCTGCAGCGGCCGGTGGCGATCTGTTTCGATGAATACGATGCGGGCCGGCCGGACGTGATGTTCGTTATCCAGCGCGTGCTGGAAGCGAGCGGCAAGCTCACGCTGCTGGATCAGAACCGGGTCATCAGCGCCAATCCGTATTTCCGTCTGTTCTCGACGACCAACACGATTGGTTTGGGAGACACGACCGGGCTTTATCACGGCACGCAACAGATCAACCAAGGCCAGATGGACCGCTGGTCGATCGTGACGACTTTGAATTATCTCGACCACGACGCGGAAGCCGAGATCGTGATCGCCAAGGCGCCGAGCTACAATACGCCGGAAGGCAAGCGCACAATCATGGCGATGGTGCGCGTCGCCGACATGACGCGCAATGCGTTTATGAATGGCGATATCTCAACGGTGATGAGCCCGCGCACGGTGATCACCTGGGCGCAGAACGCCGAGATTTTCGGCGATGTCGGCCTCGCGTTTCGGATGACGTTTCTGAACAAGTGCGACGAGCTGGAACGGCCGACTGTGGCTGAGTTCTTCCAGCGCGCGTTCGGTGCGGATTTGCCGGAGGCGGCGACGCGGGTGAAGGTGGCTTAGTCCGCTGTTGGACCGAAGCGGCCCCTCTCCCGGTGAGGGAGAGGGTGTCGGTGAGCGGCTCGTCCGCCGTAGCTTCAGCGAAGGCGGAAGCGAACGACGGGTGAGGCTCACCGGACCATCAGAATGAAACGCGCTCTAGCTTGATCGAGCGGCAAACCTCATCCGGCCGCTACGCGGCCACCTTCTCCTTAACCAGGAGAAGGGACCGCAACCTGCCAACGTCAGAGTCGCTCGCAGGCGGGGCGAGCCGCTTTTCCTTGCGTACAAGACATATTCGGTTAACCATTACGGATAGGTAAGGCACGTCTCGTGGGGGGACCGTCCGATGCTTTTTCGTCTGCTTCGGCTCTTGTTAGCGCCAATCTGGCTGCCGTTTCGGCTGTTGATGCGATTGCGCGGCGGCAGCGGCAGGGCGGTTGAGGCGGCGGTCGCCGGCGGCGTCAGCAAGATCGATGGCGGTGAATCCGCCGCGTTCCGCCAACGCAGCGCGCTGCTCTGGAAGGTGTTCCAGCACGAGCACAACGACGAACTGGTGATCCGCCCCGACCAGCAGGAGCTGGCCAACACCTGGAAGGAAAGGGCGCTGCGCTACTACAGCCTGCGGCTGGAATTGTTTCCGGATACCGATTTCTACGAAGAAGCGGAGCGCGATCACTTCACAGCCGAAGTCGCGAAGATCGAGACCGGAGACGATACTGGCGAAGACCAGTTTACGCGCCGCCTCCGCGACGCGCGCAAGATCGCGAACGACAATGCCCGCATGCTGTACTGCGAACTCGCGCCGCTGATGCTGTTCGTGCTTCTTGGCTGGCACGCCGTAAACGTGCTCTTCGATCCGTTCCACCTGCTGGCGGCAAACAGCGCCGCGGGGATGCTGCCGGCGCCGTTCGCGCCTTTCGCCGCGGCGATCATTTCTGGAGCGTGGGCGCTTGGGTTCGCCGTCGTGCTGCTGGCCGGCGTCTATCGTTTTTCGTTCGCCAACGTGCAGATGCAGAACGCTCAGGAGTTGAATAGCTTCATCCAGACCGAGTTCACGTGCCTGAACCAATCGTTCAATGTCGCGCGTTCTGAGTGCATGCAGGCGGAATCGCGCGTCGACCGCAACCAGCACGACGCCATCGAGCCTTACGCCACCGCATGGGCGGGCGCGTACCACTGGATTGCGATCCGGCAATTGTCGGAAGAGCTGATCATTCGCAACAACATGTTCCAGATTCGTCGCAATACGTGGCTCTACAAGGTGCTTGGCTTGGCGCTTTGCGGACTTCTCGGCGTCGTCGTCACGATCTTGGCGGCAGTGGCCGCCGGCGCCTCCGGCTCAGGCGCCAATATCATTGCGCTGGGCCTGCAATTGCTCGCGGCATCTGTCCTGTTCATCGCTCTTGGCTACGGGCTCATCATGCGCCGTGCGTTCGAAATGATCCGTGACCGTCTGCCGACCGAGGAGTGGAGCCGGCTCTACAAATTGCGTGTCGGCGAGGCGATCGCAGAGCAAGTCGGGCGCGACAAGAAGAACATCGTGCTGTTGCGGGATCGCTCGGCCGGCTAGCGCGCGGCGCCGCATTGCGTCACCGGCGCGCGCCGCTATGTTGTGCTGCAATGTCCGCCAAGGAATCTCCCGCTGAACTTTTCAAGCGCTCGCTTGCGCAGACGACGCGCGCGCTTGCCGGTGCGGAAGAGGAACTGGAGGTGACGTTCGGCGCGGAAGGACCGCGCCTGTCGCCTGGCAAGATCGTATTGCCACATCCGCCGCGCGTGATTTCCGATCCGGAAGCCGAGCGCATTCGCGGGCAGGCTGACGGCTTGGCGCTGCGGCTGGCGCACCACGATGAGCGCGAACACGCGCGCCTGCGCCCGCAAGGCGCCGAGGCGCGCGCGGTGTTCGATGCGGTCGAAGATATGCGCGTGCAAGCGCTAGGCGCGAATGCGCTGAAGGGCGTTTCGAACAACCTCACGGCGGCGCTTTCAGATTCACTTGAACGGCGCGGCGCGGCGCGCATGCAGGATCGCACGCTCGCACCGTTGGCGGATGCGGTAGCGCTGATGGTGCGCGAACGGCTGACGGGCCTTGCGCCGCCGGCGAACGCCACAGCGCTGGTCGATGCCTGGCGCGCCGACATCGAAAAGAGCGCCGGCGCCGATCTCG
>JADLHI010000300.1 GCA_020848895.1 Hyphomonadaceae bacterium | reverse complement strand
TAGCGGCTCAATTCGCGCATGGCGCCGTCGAGGCCTTCGATGGTTAGGGGAAACATGCGGTCGGGGCCGATGATTTCTCGGATCACTTGGATCGATGGGGTGTGGTCCCAATGTGCGCGCGGCGTGGGATTGAGCCAGACGAGGCGTTCATACACTTGCGCGACCCGCTGGAGCCAAATGGCGCCGGCTTCTTCGTTCCAGTGCTCGACCGAGCCGCCGGGATAAGTGACTTCGTAGGGACTCATGGTGGCGTCGCCGACGAAGACGACGCGATAATCGCTCGGGAATTTGTGCAGCACATCCCAGGTGAGCGTCTTCTCGTCGTGACGGCGGCGGTTGTCCTTCCACACGCTCTCATAGAGGCAATTGTGGAAGTAGAAAAATTCGAGGCTCTTGAATTCCGTCCGTGCGGCGCTGAAAAGTTCTTCGCAGAGCTTGATGTGTGAATCCATCGAGCCGCCGATGTCGAGCAGCAGCAGCACCTTCACGGCGTTGCGGCGCTCGGGGCGGAGCACGATGTCGAGATAGCCTTCCTTGGCGCTCTTATCGATGGTGCCCGGGAGATCGAGTTCGTCGGCGGCGCCGGTGCGCGCGAATTTGCGCAAGCGCCGGAGCGCGACTTTGATGTTGCGGACGCCGAGTTCGACGCTGTCGTCGAGGTTTTTGTATTCGCGTTTTTCCCAAACCTTGACCGCCTTGCGCTGGCCGCCTTCGCCGCCGATGCGCACGCCTTCGGGATTGTAGCCGTTATTGCCGAACGGCGATGTGCCGCCTGTGCCGATCCATTTGGAGCCGCCTTCGTGGCGCTTCTTCTGCTCTTCGAGGCGCTCTTTCAGCGTCTCCATCAATTTATCCCAACCACCGAGCGCTTCGATCTGCGCTTTCTCTTCGTCGGTCAGGAATTTTTGCGTGAGCGCTTGCAGCCATTCGGCGGGGATTTCGGCGTTCACCGCTTCGCCGGTCGGATCGAGGCCTTTGAAGACTTGGCCGAAGACGCGGTCGAACTTGTCTAGGTGCCGCTCGTCTTTCACCAGGGCGGCGCGCGAGAGATAGTAGAAATCCTGGACGTTGATATCGATCGCTTCTTTGTCGAGCGCTTCGACCAGCACGAGGTATTCCTTGAGCGTGACGGGCACGCGCGCGGCGCGCAGTTCGGTGAAGAAGCGCTGAAACATTGGGTGTGATGATAGGGGCGCCGCTGCGCGCGCGCCAGCCGCTTCCGCTGGGTGAGTTGGCTTAGCTTCTCTTGGACCGCCGGCGCCCTCGCCGGCATCTTTGTTTCAACATTCACCGGCGCTGCAACGTGGACCACCGCATGCCGGCGGGGCGCCGGCGGTCCAAGAGGCGGTGGTGCGTACTTCGAGCACTCTAGCGCGTGGGATTGACGATTTCGCTGAGAGCGCCGTCGAACAGCAGATCGGCGGCGCCATCGGCTTGCGCCGCGGCGGCGTCGGTCGGCGCCGGGGCGGAATAGCGGAGTTTCAAAATCCAATCGCCGATGCGCGCGACGCTGGCGCGGGTGTAGGTGCGCGCGCCGTCCTGAGTGATGATGAAGCGGGTGGTGCGGCGGAGCGGCAGGCCGTCGTCAGTGTTGCGCGTGGCTTCGCCGGGGTAGCGCACGGCGTCCGGGCTGCGCCGGCGGATGGCGGCTTCGACGCCGGTGATTTGCTCTTCGAGGGTGGAGCCGAACGGATAGCGCGTGGCGAAATAGCGGACGTGTGCGCCGCCCTCGACCATCTCGCAGGCGACGTCATCGCCGCGCGCGATGGCGGGAGGTTCGGTGGGGCGCGCGGGATCGACTTGCGGCGCGAAGATAAGCAAGCGCCCGCCATCGCCGTTGCGTAGAAAGTGGCAGGTGAGGCCGCTCCTGGTGTGGCGGACCGTGACGCCGCCGTCGTGCACGAGATCGAAGATACCGTCGCCGTCGACCTGTTCGATCATGCCGATGGCGATGGAGCCGGGGGCGGCTTGCGGCTCGGCCTCCGTGCCCTGCGCGAACGCGGGCGCAGCGCTCAGTGCGAACGCAAGCGAAAGCAGCAACCGGCGCATGTGATGCGTCCTCCCGTGCGGAAATTACGGCGCGGTGAGGAAGCTGTCGATGCCCTGAAACAGGGGAGATTAGCTCGTCCCGCCCCGCTGCTCGCGGCGCGCCAGGAAGGCGAGGCGTTCGAAGAGCATGACGTCGGCTTCGTTCTTGAGAAGCGCGCCCGCGAGAGGCGGGATGAGCTTCGACGGATCGCGCTGCTTTAGCGTTTCTGGATCGACGTCGTCGGTGAGGAGGAGCTTTAGCCAGTCGAGGAGTTCGCTGGTGCTGGGCTTCTTCTTGAGGCCGGGCACTTTACGCATGTCGTAGAAGATTTTCAGCGCTTCGTTGACGAGGCGCGTCTTCACGCCCGGATAGTGGCTCTCGACGATGGCGCGCATGGTCTCTTCGTCGGGGAAGCGGATGTAGTGGAAGAAGCAGCGGCGCAGGAACGCGTCCGGCAGCTCCTTCTCGTTGTTCGAGGTGATGACGATGATCGGGCGCACTTTCGCCTTCACGGTGCGGTCGAGTTCGTAGACGTAGAATTCCATGCGATCGAGTTCTTGCAGAAGGTCGTTCGGGAATTCGATGTCGGCTTTGTCGATTTCGTCGATCAGCAGGATCGGGCGCTGTTCGCTTTCAAAAGCTTCCCAGAGCTTGCCGCGCTTGATGTAATTGCCGATGTCGCTGGCGCGGGTGTCGCCGAGTTGGGAGTCGCGCAGACGCATGACCGCGTCGTACTCGTAGAGACCTTGTACGGCTTTGGTGGTCGACTTGATGTGCCACTCGATGAGAGGCGTGCCGAGCGCGCGCGCGACTTCGATGGCCAGCATGGTCTTGCCGGTGCCGGGTTCGCCTTTGACAAGGAGCGGTCGCTCAAGCGTGATCGCCGCGTTGACGGCGACCTTCAGGTCTTCCGTAGCGACATAGTCTTTTGTGCCTTCAAACCGCATGCGCGCTCCTTGTTGGAGCGCACTTAAGGCGTGGCGCTCGTCCGGCGCAAGCGCAGCGGCCGCCGATACTGCGGCTGGCAGAGCGAACATTGGCACGGCATGCGCGCGGTGAGCACCGCCGCTGCGATGCCGGGCGGCGGCTCCGGCGGCGGTGTCGGCGGCGGCGGCGGGCGCACGCCGATGGCGAGGCCGAGCTGCTGCAGGTCCGCGTGGTCGGGGCGAACCGGCGCGTTGCGCGGGCCTTTGACCTCGGTGAACTGCACTGATGGCGGCGCTGACGCCATCGCCACCATCAGCCCTTCGCCGGCGACGGTGCGCAGCACCCAGAACTGCGCGCGCCCATGCATCAGCAACGCGCCGTAGGCGCTGGTGCGGCTGGTGCGCGCAAGGCAGTTGCCGAATTCAACGCCGATGCGGCGCAAAGCCGCGACGGACGTAATGCGATGCCAGATGCGCCCGCCGAGAAGTACGATCGATTGCGCGGGGCAGATAGCGAGCGCTTCGGTTTGCTCTTCCCAGTGCTCGAGCACGCGCGCGTATTGCAGCGCCTTGCGCGCCATGACGTCGAAATTGGCGTTGCCGATCTTGCGCAAAAATTTGCGCGCGCCGGCGATGGTCTCGACGTCATCGGGGCGCGCCATGGGATCGACGCTGGCGACCTTGCAGGTTTCGGCGAGGCGCCGGGCGACCGTGTGCATGCGCGCCGCGACCGCGCGATTGTTGCGCACGACATGCAGCGGCTCACCGTTGTCGTAGGCGTCCTTGGCCCATTGCGGCGCATGCGTGAGATCGCTTGGCCGGGCAGGGCGGAAATTGCGGCTGTCACGCAGCAGCCGCGCGATCGCCAGCGTCTCGAAACGCTGGGCGACGATCTGATCGGCGATGCGCGCGCTCGCGCGTTTCGCCAGCGCGCGCAGAGGACTGATGTCGATGGCGTTGGTCAAAGCTCCTCCTTCCCCGCCGAAGCAGGTTCAAAAATTCCTGACGCGTTTCTCCGGACGCGCGGCGCGCGGTGTGCGCCAGCACGCGGAGCCCCAGCCCCGTTCCCAATTTCAGCTTGCCGCCCCGATCGGCCCCCAACCCAACGGCGCTCGATATTTACGTTTCTGTCGCGAGCCGATCAATCGAGCGAGAGTTGAAACTGAAGCGCTGCGGCCCAACCAACACGATCATCGCGCCGAGCGTGCATCGCGCTGCAAATCGCAACCGAAACGACACGCCGGCGATGACGCTTTGCAACACCCCGTTAACCATCTCGGGCGAGGGTTAACACGATGGACTCCCAGAAGCGGGAGGAGGGCATATGCCGCTGAAACTCTCTTTGCGGCCGGGCGAGAAGTTTGTCGTCAACGGCGCCGTTGTGCAGAACGGCGACCGCCGGGCTGCGCTCGTGCTGCAGAACAAGGCCTCGGTGCTGCGTGAGAAAGACATCATGCAGCAGGACGAAGCCGACACCCCGGCCAAGCGCATCTATTTCCCGATCATGCTCATGTATCTGGACGAGCAGGGGCGGGAGAAAGCGTATGCGGAATTCGCGGCGCGCCTGGCCGAATTCATGGGCGCTGTCAGGGATCCGGCGATCCTGGCTGAATGCATAGGCGTTTCCAAAGAAGTAATGGCCGGCGAATACTACCGGGCGTTGATGCGCTGCCGGAAACTCATCACTTATGAGGCCGAGCGCTTGGGACTGGGGCACAATGTCGATCAAAGCGTACCAGCGCGCGGCCACGCAGGCTGAGCAGCCGCGTGATCTTGAGTACCGGGCGTTTGGCCAAGTCACCGCGGGCCTCGTCCGCGTCAAAGAAGAGCGTCCGCCGCTGCCGGTGATGCTGGAAGCGCTCGACGCCAACCGCCGACTTTGGAACATGTTATCCGCTGACTGCGCCGCGCCGGAAAACCAGCTGCCGATCACGCTGCGCGGGCAGATCATCTCGCTGGCCATGTGGGTGGCGCGCTATACGAGCGAAGTGCTGCGCGACGGCGCCGACGTCGAACCGTTAATCGACATCAACCGCACGATGATGGAAGGCCTGGGCGCGCGCTGAACATAAGCCGCTAGGCAAATTTTGCCGCTGCGGAATCGTTTCGGCGCTGACGCGTTATTAACCCTCGCCACTTACAACCAATCGCAACGCAAAGCGTCTGACCCTTAGGCGGGGAAGGGCGTGCGGATCTTCCGTGCGGCACCGGACGGCAACGTCCAGCCGGCCAAAATGGCCGGTTCACTCAAGTCCAGAAGGACACTGAAATGGCTAGCGTCAATACCAATTACGGCGCGCTCGTTGCGCTCCAATCCCTCAACCAAACCACCAAAGAACTCGGCGAAGTCCAAAACCGCGTGAACACCGGCCTGAAGGTCGCATCCGCGAAGGACAACGGCGCCGTGTTCGCTATCGCTGAAGGCCAGCGCTCGCGCGTTGCCTCGCTCGGCGCTGTCATGGACGGCATCGACCGCGCGACGTCGGTTATCGACGTGGGTCTGTCGGCTGGCGAAGCCATCGGCGACATCCTGAAGCAATTGAAGGAAAAGGCCGTCGCCGCGCAAGCGACCGACCTCTCGACCGACCAGCGCGCCGCGCTGCAGGCCGACTTCAACGCGCTGCGCAACCAAGTCGACCAAATCGCCAACGCCGCGACGTTCAACGGTTCGAACCTCGTCAACGGCGGTAACCTCACGGGCGGCGCCTCGCAGTTCAACGTTCTGACGTCTGACGGCGCGGGCAGCGGCGGTGGCCGTTACACGCTGCAAGGTCTGGCGTTCGACGATGGCTCGGGCAACCCGTTCTCGTCAGCTGCTGAACTCGATGAAGCCACTGGCCTCACGATCGGCGCCAACGACCAGCTGCAGTTCTCGATCACGAACGGCAACGAAACCACGACGTTCACCATCGACGTCGAAGCCAACGACACGATCGCCGGCTTCGTCGCTCGCGTGGCGTCGGCCTCGGACGGCCGCGTGACGGCTGCCTACAACGACCAAACCGGCCGCATCACCTATT
>JADLHI010000299.1 GCA_020848895.1 Hyphomonadaceae bacterium | reverse complement strand
CGCGCGAACCGGCGCAGGCGCGGCAGCATCGCGACGATGTCTGAGCGGGTTTGCTCGGCGGCGCTCATCATCTCTGCTGGTCAAACGGCTGAGGCTGGCGGTTTCTTCCGCGGGACTATGCGAATAGTGAAGGGATGAATACGGGCCGGTCAAACGTTAGGGGTGCATGACACGGGTTTTCGCCCTTTTGTTCCTGGTCTTGGCGCTCGGCGCGGCCCCCGCGGCGCGGGCGCAACTGGGTTTGCCGGTCCCGCAGGTTCCCAGCGTCGGTGAAGTGGTGACGCAGGCTGGTCAGATCGGCGAGGAACTGGAGCGGCCGTTACAGGACCGCCTGCAAGTGCGCGATTTGCTGCGCGAGCACCGGCGCGAACTAGAATCTGATCCGCAAGGCATGCCGATCGTGCGCAGCCAGATTTTGGCGCTCGGCATGAACGAGGCGGCGTTGGCCGCGGCGCGGGCGCAGGGCTTTGATGTCGTGCGCAGCGATGCGATCGATGCGCAGACGTCGATGGTGACCTTGCGCGCGCCGGCGCGGATGTCGACGCGGCGAGCGCTGCGGCGCTTGCGCCAAGCAGACCCGCAGGGCGTTTACGATTTCGATCACTTGCATTTGGAGTCAGGCGTTGCGCTGACGATTGCGGGGTTTGCGCAGAGTGGCGCGAGTGGCGGGCCGCGCGTTGGTTTGATCGATAGTGGCGTAGACGCTTCGGTGCATGTTGTCGCACAGCGTGCGTTTGCAACGGAGCAGCCGGTTGCGGGGCCGCATGGGACGACGATAGCGGGGCTGATAAGGACCGCAGCGCCGGGCGCGCGCATCTATGCGGCGGATATCTATGGGGGCGCACCGACAGGCGGCGCCTCTTCGGCTTTAGCGCGGGCGTTGGGCTGGCTCGCGACGGAGAATGTCGCGGTGATCAATGTGAGCTTGGTGGGGCCGCGCAATCGCGTGGTCGAAGCTGTGGTGTCGCGCAAGGCGGCGCGGGGGTTTGTGATCGTGGCGGCGGTTGGCAATGATGGGCCCGCTGCTGCGCCGCTGTTTCCGGCTTCCTACGATGGCGTCGTTGGCGTGACGGGTGTCGATGCGCGCGATCGGGTGCTGATTGAAGCCGGGCGCGGCGCGCAGGTGGATTTTGCCGCGATTGGCGTGCAGGGGCGTGCGCGCGGGACGTCATATGCGGCGCCGATTGTAGCGGCGAGATTGGCTGCGCGTTTGCCGGCGCCGGGCGCTTCCGCGGCGCAAAACGCGATCGCCACGCTGCGCGGCGATGCGCGCGATCTTGGCGCGCGGGGGCGTGACGATGTTTATGGTTACGGGTTGATTTCAGCGCCCTAAGAAAAAAATTGGAAGAAACGGCATAGGCCGTTCGTTCTCTTCTCGAAGCCGGCGTTTGAGCTTGGCGCAGCTTGAGGAGATTACGCAATGAAGACCAAGATCCTGATCGCTTCGACCGCTCTGGCCGCCATGCTGACGATCGCTCCCGCCTCCGCGCAATTGCTGGGCGGCGGCGGCGGTCTCGGCGGCAATGTCGGCGGCGCGCTCGGCAACTCGACCGGTTCGATCGCGGGCTCAGTGACTGGCTCGGGCAATATCGGCGCCGACACCAGCGTTGTGAGCCGGGCCACGCAACGCGCCGAGCGCGAAGCGCGCCAAGCCGCGCGTGAAGCACGCCGCGCGGCGCATGAAGCTGAAGAACAAGCAACGCAAGCGCGCAGTGTTGATCTCGCAGGTTCGGGCGCCGCGAACGGCGCGCTGGATGCGGGGCCGCTTTCGGCCCAAGGCGATGGCGCGGTTGATGGTTCGGCCAATCTTGGCGTCGATCCTGGCCCGACGGCTGAGCGCGTCACGACGACGGCCCGCAACACCACGGATCGTGCACGCAGCGCCGCGCGCAATACGGTTGAACGCGCTCGCAGCGCAGCGCCAAACGCTTCTGTCGACGGCGCGGCCAGCGGTGCGGCGTCAGCAAGTTCGGACGGCGCCAGCGCCGAAGGTTCAGGCCGCGTCTCCGCCAGCCGTAACCCGGACTAAGGACGCGGACTGAGAGCGGCGGCGCACACTCCCCCGCCCAAACGCGCCGCCGCAAACACGAGAGGCCCTCTCACCGTCGCGGGAGGGCCTCTTTGCGTGTGTGCGATGTGGCGGGTTCAGCCCTTATTCTCGACTTCGTATTTCGGCAGGTCGGCGCGGAGGGTTTCGTAGAGGCGTTCTACGAAGCGCTCTGGGTCATCGTCGACGAAATCGTCGAAATAGGCTTCGAGATTGGACTCGAACACGTACTCGCCGTCCTCGGCAAAGATGAAGCCCAGTTCCTCATCGGTCTGCACGTGCAGGACGATGATTTGGGTTTCTTCGTCATCTTCGTCGCCAAGCGTGAAGGCGAGGCGGCGCGAGGAGATTTTTTCTTCGAGGATGGGTGCAAGCGCTTGCAGCGCGGCGAGATCGTCGAAGCCGGTGTCGTCGTTCAGCGCATCTTCCAGCCGTTTGCGCGCGGAATCGACTTCGGCGTCGAAGCCAGCTGGTTTCTTTGGCGCGCTCATGCCGCTTCCATGAGGCTTTGGAAGACAGCCGCGCCGCCGGTGCGGCCGAGCACAGGATCGGAGGCGCGTTCGGGGTGGGGCATCATGCCCATGACATTGCCGCGATCGTTGATAAGCCCGGCGATGTCGCGCGCCGAGCCGTTCGGATTGTCGAGATAGCGGAAGACGACGCGGCCTTCGCCTTCAATGCGCGCGAGCGTGTCTTCATCAGCGACGAAGCGGCCGTCGCCGTGCGCGATCGGAATTTCGGTTTCGCGCTGGTCGCGATAGGCGCTGGTAAAACTGGTGTTGGCGTTCGCAATCGCCAACGGCACTTCCTTGCAGGCGAACTTCAAACCGGCGTTGCGCGCGAGTGCGCCAGGCAGAAGGCGCGTTTCGGTGAGCACCTGGAAACCGTTACAGATGCCGAGCACAAGGCCGCCGCGTTCCGCGTGTGCAATGACTTCGCGGACGACCGGGCTCTTGGCTGCCATGGCGCCGGAGCGGAGATAATCGCCATAGGAGAAGCCGCCGGGGAGAACAACCAGATCGAGCCCTTCCGGGAGCGAGGTATCCTTGTGCCAGACCATGTGGGCGGGTTTGCCGGTGAGGCGCTCCAGGGCGCGCGCTGCATCGCGGTCGCAATTGGACCCGGGGAACACGATCACTGCTGATTTCATGCGCTTTCAATAAGCTGCGTCGCGGCGGAATTAAAGGCCGGGAACTGGTTTGGTGAGCAGGTTTGCGCGGCTGAGGGTCGCGGCTTGGCTTGTGCGGCGCGGGGCTTTCAGTGGTAAGCAACGGCCATGCCTGGATGGATTATTGCTGCGGCGGTTGGGAGCATATTGGTCACGGCGCTACTGACGTTCGTGCTGTGGCGGATGAATGCGCCAACGCTGGAGCGTGACAAGCAAAGCGGTGGCGGCGAGGGTTTCGGCGACGGCGGCGATTGAGCGCGGCGCGCTGCGGTGGAACTGTCATGAAGCGCTGTCAGAAGGCGCGTGAAGGCAAGTAGCGAGGGATGCGATGATGAGATCGACGATATTGCGCGGCGCGTTTGCCGTGCTTGCGCTCGTGGCGCTTGCGGCATGCGGCGATGGCGGCGGGACGCAGTCGCCTGCCGGCACGACATCCGAACATATCGCGGTCGATGGCTCGTCTACCGTGTTCCCGTTGGCCGAGGCGGCGGCGGAAGCGTTCACCAACACGCAGACGGCGGCGGCGCGCGTTACGGTTGGTGAAAGCGGCACCGGCGGCGGCTTCGGCAAGTTCTGCCGCGGTGAGACGCAAATCTCGAACGCCTCGCGGCCGATTTCGTCCGAAGAGATGGCGGCGTGCGCAGCGGCCAACATTCAATATGTCGAAATCCCCATCGCGTTCGACGGCATCAGCGTTGTCGTCCATCCGAGCAACACGCTCGGCAACATCACGATGGCGGAGTTGCGTCATGCGTGGGAGCCGGCGGCGCAAGGTGCGGTGACGCAGTGGCGGCAAATCAATGCGCGCGGTCCGGCGGTTGGGCTGCAATTGTTCGGCCCGGGCACGGCGTCCGGCACGTTCGACTATTTCACCGAAGCGGTGAACGGCGATGGCGGCGCCTCGCGCACCGATTATACGCCGAGCGAAGACGACAACGTCATCGTGCAGGGCGTCGCCAGCAATCCGGGCGCGATGGGCTATTTCGGCTATGCCTATTACGAGCAGAACCGTGAGCGGGTGAAGGCGCTCTCGGTCAATGGCGTGGCGCCGTCGCCGGAAACGATTGCTTCGGGCGCCTATCCGCTGTCGCGGCCGATGTTCATCTACGTGAACGCCGAGGCGCTGCGCCGCCCGCAAGTGCGCCGCTTCGTGACCTATTTCCTGCAGAATGCCGCAACGCTGGCGCCGCGCGTGGGCTACGTGCCGCTGCCGGCGGAAGCGTACACGCACTACGCGGAGCGGGTGGCGAGCAACCAAATCGGCACCGCGTTCGGCGGCCACAACGAAGTGGGCCTTTCGATCGCTGAGCTGATGCAGCGTCCGCTGGCGAGCGAAGCTGCGCCGGGCCACTAGACGCTGCGATCTGGCGAGGGCGGCCGGGCGCGGCGTTTCGCGTCCGCCGCGTTGCTGTTAGGGTGCGCCGATCAGAAGCGAGGAAGCCATGACCACGATCACTGGGGGATGTCTGTGCGGCGCGGTGCGTTACGAGTTGAGCGCGCCAGCTTTGTTCGGCGGCTTTTGTCATTGCATCGATTGCCGCAAGACCAGTTCGAGCCATTCGGCGTCGATGGCGGTGCCGGAAGCGG
>JADLHI010000298.1 GCA_020848895.1 Hyphomonadaceae bacterium | reverse complement strand
GTTGCGATGGGATACGGGCCGGACGCGGTCACG
This sequence comes from Hyphomonadaceae bacterium, assembly GCA_020848895.1. Classification (GTDB taxonomy): domain Bacteria; phylum Pseudomonadota; class Alphaproteobacteria; order Caulobacterales; family Aquidulcibacteraceae; genus Vitreimonas. The sequence goes on along the minus strand of JADLHI010000298.1, from coordinate 11,437 downwards.
CTGCTTTCGACTCCGCTCTATTCGAATACGACATTGGTGAGCTTCTTCCCGACCTTAGGTCTCGGCGGCACGGTGGTGCTGATGAAAAAGTTCGACGCGGGCAAGTACCTAGAGCTGGCGCAGAAGCACCGCGCGACGCACACCATGCTGGTGCCAGTGCAATACGCGCGCCTCATGGCGCGTGAGGATTTCGACTCGTACGATCTCTCAAGCTTCGCGATGAAGTTCTGCACCTCTGCGCCCTTCTCGGCGGCCCTCAAGGCCGATGTGCTGAAGCGCTGGCCGGGCGGACTGGTTGAATATTTCGGCATGACCGAGGGCGGCGGCACCTGCGTGCTGATCGCGCATGTGTATCCAGACAAATTGCACACCGTCGGCCAGCCAGCGCCGGGACACGACATCCGCGTCATCGATGAAGAGGGCCACGAACTGCCGCGCGGCGAGATTGGCGAGTTGGTCGGACGCTCTGATCTGGTGATGAGCGGCTATCACAACCGCAAAGAGCAAACCGATGCCGCGACCTGGATTTCGCCGGAAGGCCTGGCGTTCATCCGCACTGGCGATGTCGGACGCTTCGATGCGGAAGGGTTCGTCGAACTCATGGACCGCAAGAAGGACATGATCATTTCCGGCGGCTTCAACATCTATCCCAGCGACCTCGAAGCCGTGCTGCGCCAGCATCCAGATGTGGCGGATGTCGCGGTCGTCGGCGTGCCAAGCGCGGAATGGGGCGAAACGCCGGTGGCGTTCATCGTCTCACGCGGTGCGGATGCAGAGACGTTGCGGGCGTTCGCCAACGAACGCGTCGGCAAAACACAGCGCATCAGCGCGGTGCGGCTGATCGACGAACTCCCGCGCAGCCATATCGGCAAGATATTGAAGCGCGAGCTGCGCGACGCTTATGTGGCGGGCTGAATCGGCCAATCGTTCGGGATTTACGAAAGAGTTTGGCCTGCCTAGCCTTAGGCGCATGGATGACGCCGCGTTTGCACATCGCTTTGAGGCGATGTTTCGTGAGACTTATCTGCGGGCTGTGCGCAAGGTTAGCGACAAACGCGAACGGCTGACGCCGGAGACAGTCGCCCTGCTCGATCATCTTGCGATGAGCGGGCCGCTAACGCCGGGCGAGCTTGCCAAGCATCTCAATCGCGCGCCATCGACGTTGACGGAGATGCTGGATCATTTGTTCGAGCAACAGCTGCTTGAGCGCGATCGCGATCCAAACGATGGACGCAAGAGTCTGATCTGGCTGAGCGATCTCGGTCAAACCGCGCTCGCGGAAGCGCGCCAAGTCCTCGACACCACAATCGTATCGCGCGCCGCCGAGGCGTTGACGCCCCACGAACGCGCGGAGTTCTTCAACTCATTTCAAAAATTGGTGATGGCGATGAAGGGACCTGGATCATGAGTCACAAGTGCGAAAGCTGCGGCATGGCGATCGAGAACGGTATCTATTGCCAATATTGCGTCGATGAGAGCGGCAAGTTGCAGGATTTCGCCACGCGCTTTGAGCGCATGGTGGCGTGGCAGGAGCGGCGCGGTAGCGCGCGGCCGCAAGCCGAGCGCGAAACCATCACCTACATGGCGACGATGCCGGCGTGGAAAGATCACCCCGAGGTGAAGGCGCGATTGGCGAAGCACTAACTATGGAGCGTGTGCGTCCACGCCCGCCGCGCTGAAAGCGCCGTGAATTCGCGGGCGAGACGCCCGCGCTCCATATTATGCCTTCACCACCTGCTGATCGATGCGGCCGAAGATTGAGTGGCGTTTGGCGTCGAACATTTCGATCTCCACGCGGTCACCGTGTTTCAGGAATGGCGTCGACGGCTTGCTGGATTGGATCGTCTCGATCATGCGCTGTTCGGCGATGCAGGAATAACCCAAGCCGCCCTCGTTGACGGGTTTGCCCGGGCCGCCATCGGCGCCACGGTTGGAGACCGTGCCGGAGCCGATAATGGCGCCGGCGGCAAGGTCGCGTGTTTTAGCGGCGTGGGCGATGAGCTGGCCGAAATCGAAGGTCATGTCTTCGCCGGCGTTCGCGGCGCCAAAGAACTTGCCGTTGAGCGTCACGTGCATCGGCAGGTGCAGCTTGCCGTCCTTCCATGCGTCGCCAAGCGCGTCCGGAGTTACCGCGACAGGCGAGAACGCCGACGATGGCTTTGATTGGAAGAAACCGAAACCCTTCTCCAGTTCCGCCGGTATGAGATTGCGCAAGCTGACATCATTCACCAGCATGACGAGGCGGATGCGCTTGCGCGCCTCGTCCGCGCTGATCCCCGCTTCGCAATCATCGACGATGACGGCGACTTCAGCTTCGAAATCGCAGCCCCAGGCTTCGTCCTTCAACGGAATCGGATCGCGCGGGCCGAGGAAGACATCGCTGCCGCCTTGGTACATCAGCGGATCGGTCCAGAAGCTCTCCGGCATCTTCGCGCCACGCGCCTGGCGCACCAGAGCGACGTGATTCACATAGGCGGAACCATCCGCCCATTGGAACGCGCGCGGCAGCGGCGATGCAGCCTCCCGTTCGTGAAAGCGCTCGCGCAGGACGGCGCCGTTGTTCACGCCCTCCGCGACAGAACGCAGGCGCGGCTCCGCGCGCGCCCAATCATCAAGCGCCGCCTGCATCGTTGGAATGCTGGGCTCGTAAGCGCACCACGCGAGATCGTCCGAGACGACAACGAGGCGGCCATCGCGGCCGTGACGCAGGGAGGCAAGCTTCATTGTTTCACCCAATATGGACCGCCGGCGCCCTCGCCGGCATTCGCAGATGTTACAGAGCTGTAGCTCGGCAGGAGCGGTGCGCTCCAGCTTTCATCGGTTTGCGCCGGCCGGCGGGGGCGCCGGCGGTCCATATTTGCGCTCATGACTTCAAAGCGTCCTTCTGATTTTCCGGCGCCGCTTTGATGAAAGCCGGATGCTTCCGCGCGCTTTCATCCCACGCGACAAGGCGCGGGAACGGCGTGAGATCTGTCTTGAACCGGCGCGCATTGGCCATTTGCGGCACAAGACACACGTCAGCGAGCGTCGGCTCGTCGCCAAAAGCGTACTTCGTCTCAGGCCGCTGTTGTGCTTGGTGTTCGAGCGCGTTGAAGCCAAGCTTGATCCAGTGCCGATACCATTCGCCAACGTGGTCGTCGTCCGCGCTGAACTCAAGCTTGATGCGCGTCAGCACGCTGGTGTTATTGAGCGGATGAATATCCGTCGCGATCGTCAACGCGAACGAGCGCACTTGCGCGCCAAGCCAGGGATCGGCGGGCATCAGGCGCGGGTTAGGATAGGTTTGATCCAGCCAAACCAGGATCGACATCGATTGGGTGATGATCCCCTGCTCCGTCTCCAACGCCGGCACGCGCATTTGCGGGTTCTTGGAGCGATACGGTTCGCGCATCTGCTCATCGACGCCAGGCGCAATATTGACCGGAATGCTCTCGTACGCGACGCCTTTCAGGTTCAAGCCAATGCGGACGCGATAGGCGGCGGAAGAACGCCAATAATCATAGAGCTTCAGCATCAGCGGCGTCTTTCGTTTAGGCGCAGGTTACGCACTTCCCAGCCACCTGAGGTGGTACGGACGACCCAGATCATGATCGGCACATTGCCCTGCTCGGTGGCATAGACCACGGGGCATGTGAATACGCCGCCGCGCGGTTGGCAACCTTCATAATCGGCGATGTGCGCAGCCGAGAGATCGGGCGCGTTCGCCGTTTCGCCGCGCGCATAAAAATCGTGGACCGCGGCGTCGAGGTCGGTTTGCGACGGACCAAGAACCGCGCCGCAGGCTGAAAGCGTGAGAAGCGCGACGCCGGCGACAAGCGCCCGGATCATTCGCCGAGCCGCGCCTTGGCGGCGGCATGGGCGGCGCGGGCTTTTTCGTGGAGCCAGGCGGCGTGCTGCGGCGCCTTCTTGGTGCGGCTCCACTCTTCAAGCATTTCGGGCGCGACGCGTTTCAGCTCGGCCAGTTCCTCAGCCGTGCCAGTGTCGGCGGCAAGTTCGACACGGTGGCCGTTGGGATCGAAGAAATAGATCGACTTGAAAATACCGTGATCGGTGGGGCCGAGCACGTCGATGCCCTTGGCTTCCGCCTTGGCCTTGGCGGCCAGCAATTCATCGACGGTGTTCACGCGAAACGCAATGTGCTGGACCCATTTCGGCGTGTTCTCATCGCGGCCCATGTCTTTCTGATTGGGCAGTTCGAAAAACGCGAGCACGTTGCCGCCACCGGCATCGAGGAAAACGTGCATGTATGGATCGTATTCGCCCGTCGACGGCACATTATCTTCAGCGAACGCGGTGGTGTACTCCATGTCGAGCACGTCACGATAGAACTCGACGGTTTGCCTGGCGTCCTTGCAGCGATAGGCGACGTGATGGATGCCGTTGGTGATGGGCATAGCGCTATTCCTCGTCTGCAAAGATTTGAACGACAGGCTCGCCGCCAGCTGAAAGCGAGGCGCGATACATGCCGGGGGTGTTCATCGCCCAAGCGAAGCGGCCGCGACCATCAAGCACGATAACGCCGCCATCGCCGGCCTCGTTGCTGGCGTTGGTGGTGGCGCCGACTTCGGCGATCACGGCGTCGGCGGCTTGCTGGGCGCTTTCATGGCGGAACTGCATGCGCGCGCAGATATCGCGGGCGACTCCGACGCGGATGAAGAATTCGCCGGTGCCCGTTGCCGAGACGCCGCAGACGCCATTTTGCGCGTAGGTCCCGGCGCCGATGATTGGCGCGTCGCCAACGCGGCCCCACCGTTTGCCGGTGGTCCCGCCGGTGGAGGTGCCAGCGGCGATGTTGCCGTGGCTATCGAGCGCGACGACGCCGACCGTGCCAAATTGGTGATCGTCGGGATATGTGAACTCGGCGCGCGGCGCTGGCGGCGCGTTGGCAGGACGCGGCGGAATTGGCAGATTGTTGGCGCGCAGGTTTTGCTCCAGCTGCTGCCAGCGGCGCTCGGTGAAAAAGTAAGACGGATCGACTTCTTCCAGGTTCTGCGAACGCGCAAAGGCTTCCGCGCCCTCGCCGATCAGCATCACATGGCGCGAGCGCTCCATGACAGCGCGCGCGGCGCTGATCGGATGACGCGTGCGTGTAAGACCAGCGACAGCGCCTGCGCCGCGGTTGCGGCCATCCATGATCGAAGCGTCGAGTTCGTTGCGGCCTTCAGCGGTGAACACGGCGCCGCGGCCCGCATTGAACAGCGGATCGTCTTCCATTTCGCGGATGACAGCCTCGACTGCATCAAGCGATGAACCGCCGCGATCAAGAATGGCGCCGCCCGTGTTGAGCGCACGCTGCATCGCGGCGCGATATTGCGCTTCAACTTCCGGCGTCAGGTTCGCGCGCTCGATGACACCGGCGCCACCGTGCACGACCAAGGACCAACGCGTCGCGGGCGGCGGCGCGGTCGCGCAGGCGGACAGCAACGCCGTTGCAAGCATGAGCGCCGCTGCAAACCACTTCGGACCGCCCGCTTCCAGCCGGCATGCCGGTGCTTCAACTTGGGCCGCTCTTGCAAGGCTCGATGAAGATGCCGGCTGGAAGCCGGCGGTCCGAAGCTGAAACACTTCAACTCGCCTTCAGCACGCCGCGGCGGATTTGGTCGAGTTCGATGCTCTCGAACAACGCTTTGAAATTGCCCTCGCCAAAGCCTTCATTGCCCTTGCGCTGGATGAACTCGAAGAAGATCGGACCAATTGCGTCCTTGCCAAAGATTTGCAGCAGCAAGCCCTGCCCTTCGCTCGGCGCGCCATCGAGCAGGATACGGCGTTTGCGGAGTTCTTCGACCGGTTCGCCATGACCGGGCAAACGCTTATCGATCAGGTCGAAATACGCGTCGATCGTGTCTTGCAGCTCGACGCCGCGTCCCTTCAGCCGATCGACCACGTCGTAGAGATTATCCGTGCCGAACGCCAAGTGCTGAATGCCTTCGCCCTTATAGCGCTGCAAATATTCTTCGATCTGATCGATCTTGCCTTCTTCGCCCTTCGATTCATTGAGCGGGATGCGAATCTTGCCGTCCGGGCTAGTCATGGCCTTTGAGAACAGGCCCGTGACTTTGCCTTCGATGTCGAAATAGCGGATTTCGCGGAAGTTGAAGATCTTCTCGTAATAGTCCGCCCAGGTCTTCATGTTGCCGCGGAAGACGTTGTGGGTGAGGTGATCGAGATAGGTGAGGCCGATGGAGTTCTTCGATTCGTCGGCGCCCTCGATCGGCTTGAAGTCGATGTCGTAAATCGACTGCGCGCCGTAGCGATCAACGAGATAGATGTAGGCGCCGCCAATGCCCTTGATCGCCGGGATGTTGAGTTCCATCGGGCCGACCTTGCCTTCGACCGGCTCGGCGCCGCGCTTCACGGCTTCGCGCAACGCGTGCTGCGCATCCTTCACGCGGAACGCCATGGCGTTGGCGGAGGGGCCATGTGCCTGGCGAAAATCCGCCGCCTGCCCGTTCGGCTCCATGTTCAGGATGAAGTTGATGTCGTTCTGCTTGTAGCGGACGACGTTCTTGCTGCGGTGCTTGCCAACCGCCGTGAAGCCGATCTGCTCAAAATACGCGGCAAGCTTTTCCGGTTCGGGCGACGTGAATTCGACGAACTCGAAACCATCGGTCCCAATCGGATTTTCGAACAGATCGGCCATGGGTGTTTCCTCTAGAGCTTGCGTTGCCGCAGATTTAGTTTCATCTGTAACCAATGGCAAGCGCGAAACGGAAACCCACCGCCTCGAAGGCTTCGGCGGACTTGCTGGTTTTGGAGCATTTCCTTCCCTACCGGCTCTCGATCCTGTCGAACCGCATCAGCCGCGCGATCGCGGCGCGCTATGCGAAGACCTTCGACCTCACGGTTCCGGAATGGCGGATCATCGCCGTGCTCGGGCGCCAGCCCGACTTGACGGCCAAGGAGGTCGCCGAAGCCACCGAGATGGACAAGGTCGCGGTGTCGCGCGCGGTGGCGAAGCTTGTGGCGTCCAAACGCGTCGTGGCGCGCGCCGACCGTGACGATGCGCGGCGCCAGATCCTCTCGCTCACAGCGCAAGGCGAGACCGTGCACGCGCGCATTGCGCCGATTGCGCTGGCGAGCGAACAACGTTTGCTCGCTACCCTCGATGTGCGCGAGCGCGGCCAGCTCGACGCGCTGGTGGATCGCTTGCTCGACGCCGCGAAGACCCTCTGAGGGTCCGGCGACAGTTCCACGCAACCGGCTAAGTCTGCGGCGTCAACCTCAGCACGCGGCCATTGCCCTCGTCGGTGACGATCCAAAGAACACCGTCCTCGCTTTCGGTAATGTCGCGAATGCGACCGACGCCGAGAGCGAAGCGCTCTTCGCCGGTGACACGCTCACCTTCGATGTTGAGCCGAACGAGCGCCTGCGAATTCAAACCAGCGATCAAGATGTCGCCGCGCCACGGAAAGAGTGACCCGCGGTAGAAATCCATATCGCCCGGCGCGATCACCGGATCCCAATAATAGACCGGTTGTTCCATGCCCTCGCGCTGCGAGCTTTCGTGCTGGGGCGAGCCATCATAGTCGATGCCATAGCCGATGATCGGCCAGCCATAGTTGAGGCCGGCGCGCGGAATGTTGAGTTCATCGCCGCCGCGCGGGCCGTGCTCGATCGTCCAAAGCACGCCGGTATCGGGGTTGAGATCGGCGCCCTGCACATTGCGATGCCCGTAAGACCAGATTTCCGGACGCGCATCCGCGCGGCCAACGAATGGATTGTCCGCCGGCACGCTGCCATCAGCGTTGATCCGCACCACCTTGCCAAGCGTGGTCAAGAGATCCTGCGCGAGGGCGCGCGATTCCGGGCGCTGGCGTTCGCCAAGCGTAACAAACAAACGCCCTTCGCGATCGAACACCAAGCGCGAGCCATAGTGACCGCCCGACTCGCGCGCCGGCATTTGCCGGAAGATCACTTGCACGTTTTCAACGCGCGTCATGTCTGCACTCAGGCGCCCGCGCGCGACGCTTGTGCCCCTGCCGTCGTCGCGCGGCTCGGCGTAGCTCCAGTAGATCGTGCGATCGGCCGCGAAGCCTGGGCTCAGCACAACGTCGAGCAATCCGCCCTGGCCTTGTGCATGCACGCGCGGCAACCCTTCGATCGGCGCCGAGATGCGCCCCTCGCGCGTCACCACGCGCAGACGTCCCGCGCGCTCGGTGATCAGCATGCGCCCATCCGGCAAAAACACGATCGCCCACGGATGATCGAAACCGCTGGCAATCTCTTGTGCGTGGATCGTCACGCCGCTCCGCGCTTCCGGCGCGCGTGTTTGCCCTTCAAACGCCGGGGTAAAATGCGAATTCGGCGGTCCCTGCGCCACTTCGCCGTTCTGTGATTGCTGACCGCTGCTGGGAGAGCCGGTGCAGGCCGCGAAGATCAGCGCGGCGGCGAAAATCCAAGAGCGCATGGTGTGTTCCCGTTACCCTTACTGAGCGAAAGCCAAACTGAAATGCGTGCTTTGCCTTGCCGGCGCCCTTTTCCCTCGCCACCTCACCTTTCCTGGCGTTAACATGGCAGCCCGCTGGGCAGCGGGGACGGCAAAGAATTTGGCGGACGTCTTCATCTCCTGTTCGCGGCTCGACCGCGACCGCGTGCAGCCGATTGCGGAGCGCTTAAGTTCGCTTGGCTATTCGGTGTGGTGGGACGCGCGTGATGGTCAAGCGCGTATCGACGAGATCGAGCGGCAGTTCTTCGAAGCCCGCGCGATCTTGACGGTGTGGAGCGAAGGCGCACGAAACTCGTCGTGGGTGCTGGCGCAATCGGCGCAGGCGCTGGATGAAGACAAGCTCCTGCAGATGCAAATCGACGATATGCGCCTGCCCGCTCCGTTCGACGCGCTCAAGATAGCCCAAATGCACGGCGGCAAGAGCGAATGGGGCATGCTGGAGGCCGCGTTGGCCGCGCTGGTGCGCGAGGGCCGGCCGCCGGAGGCGATTGACCATCGCGCCGCGCATGCTGCTCAGCCGCGTATCGTGGCAGCGCCGCGTCTGTTGCTGACGGCGGTGACGGCTGTGCTGGCGGCTTTCTTTGGCGCGCTGACGGCGACGTACAATGGCGTGATGCGCACCGATCAATTGCAACTCGTGCTCTATGGCGTGTTCGCGGTGGCGACGCTTTGCGCTGCTGTGTCGGGCGTGCGCTTGCTGACCATTCGGCGCGCGGGGGGCTGAGCGCGCATGCCGAAATCCGTACTCAGCAATTTTGTCAACGGCACTCGGGCTTTGCTCGTGGCGCAGATCATTGCATGCACCGGCGCGATTGCGCTCGCGGGCTGGACGCTGGGCGTCACCAATCAGGTGCTGCGCGAGCGTAACCGGCTGCAGGAGCGTGTGATCCAGCTCGAAGAAGCGATGGCCGCGAGCGGCGTTGTGCCGCCAGCCCCGACGGCGGTGGTCGCCGCCTCCACCCAAGGTGACGCCGCCTATCCAGGCTCGATCGCCAATGCGCGCGCGCCAAGCACGGAAGACATCCGCGACGTCGCCGCAACAACTGAAGCGAATTCCCAAAATATTGGCAGCGTCATCAACACCCTGTTCGGCCCGGCGCCGCCGCTGCGTGTTGTGGTGCTGCACGTGCGCGCCGACGCCGACTTCGCGACCGCAGAGAAGATCGCGCGCGCGTTGCAAAGCAATGAGGTGCGCGCGCTGATCAACGTTATGAGCGCAAGCGATCAGCGCCCCTCTGGCTACGCCTACTTCGATGGCCGTCAGAGCCGCGCTGCCGCAGATGTTGTCGCGCGCTTCCACGATTTGGCGCGCCAGCAACAAGTCGCGCAATGGTCGGCGCAGTTGCGCGGCACGGCGCTGCCGGCGCGGGATGAATACACGGCCGATCGCCTCGACATCGTGCTGCCGCCGCTGCCGCCGCCGCCGCCACCGCCGGTGATCGAAGCGCCCGCGACCGCCGTCGCCGCTCCTCCCCAGCCATAGCGGTTGAGCCGCCTTGCTTCCGCCTCCGGGGCAGGTGAAAAGCCGAACCGTGACAGCAGCTGGCGCAGCCCTTGATTTTGGTTGGGAGCCCAAACGGGCGCTCACCCTGAAGGCTGCGCGCCGCCGCTCACGCCTGATCGCGGCTTTGCGCCGGTTTTTCGTCGCCGGCGCCGGCGCCTCGTTCGCGGCTGTCTTCGTGTTCATGGCGCTCCACGCCATCGAGGGCGGGTTCAACGCCGGCCAATACGCGGCCTCGGAACCGCTGCGGATGATCAATCCCCGGTTTATCGGCCGAACCGAGAACGGCGGCCCCTACCAGCTCTCAGCAGAGGTCGCCGAACGCCAGCAGGGCGAAAATCAGCCGATCGAGCTGGTCGCGCCGGTTTATCGGACCGAAGCCGGAACGATCATGCTGGCGCCGCGGGGCATCTATGACGAACAGGCCCAAACTGTGGTCTTCGACGGGGAAGTCTTGTTTTCGGACCGGAACGGCAACCGGTTCACGACCCCCAACATGGTCGTAGACCTGGAAAAAGGCACGCTCACCGGCCGCGGCGGGGTCACCGGCGCCGGGCCACTTGGCGTGCTCCAGGCCGGAAGTTATGAATTACGCGACAGCGACCGTGCTTTGGTGCTGGGCGGCGGGGTCCGGGGACAGATTCCGGACCGCGATCAACAAAATGGGGAGCAGCCGCAATGAGGCCCGTGAGCTTTTTCATCGCCGCCGGCGCCTTCGTGCTCGCGGCGTTTGCAGCGGCGCCGGCGCACGCCCAACTCAGCGAAGGCGGCGGCCCGGTCTCCTACTCGGCCAATAACCTCGAATACTTCGATAGCGAACGGCGCCTCGTGCTGGTGGGCGATGTCGATATCGTGCAAAACGATGCCCGCCTGCGCGCCGATCGCATCACCCTGTTTTTCAGCGGTTCTAGCGGCGCTGGCGCCAACGGCGCGCCGCAACAAGGCCTCGGCTCCGGCGACATCGAGCGCATGATCGCCGAAGGCGAGGTTTACTATATCCGCCCATCGCAGGACGCCCGCGGCGATCGCGCCGAGTACAACGTGGCGCAGGACAGCGTGACCTTCACCGGCAACGTCATCGTCATGTCGGATGAGAACGTGATCCGCGGCAATACGCTGGTTCTGCAGATCGGCTCGCGGCGGACGACGATCCGACCAAATGCGGGCCAGCGGGTGCGCGGCGTGTTCGTCCCACGCGAGGGCGCTCAGACACCGGCCAATCGCCCGCAGTGATGGCCGCTCCAGCCCCCATGGGTTCACGAATTCTTAGCGCCGGCGGGTCGAAATGAGCCCCGAGGGCACGGCACGCCGTTCGGCTCAGCCCGAGGCTTCCACTGGGGGTCTTGGCGCGGTTCGGATCGCAAAAGCGTATCGCGGCCGCCAGGTGGTGAAGGACGTTTCGCTCTTCCTCCGCCGTGGCGAGGTCGTCGGTCTGTTGGGCCCCAACGGAGCAGGCAAAACCACCTGCTTCTATATGATCACGGGGCTCG
>JADLHI010000297.1 GCA_020848895.1 Hyphomonadaceae bacterium | reverse complement strand
GGAACTTCAGCACCGTGAAGACGCGATTGTTGAAGCCGTGGCGGCGCTGGCGATAGAGCGCCGGGCCGGGGGTGTCGAGCTTGACCAGCGCGGCGATGACCAGCATCGGCAGCGCAAAGGCGCCAACGAGCAATCCGCCGAGCACGATGTCCTCAACGCGCTTCACCAGTGCGCGTCGGTGATTGTGCGGCCGGCCGGAGACGCACGCGACGGCGGCGCCGCCGAAGCGCTCGACGCGGCGCCCGCGCACGGCGTGGGTGTCAAAATCCAGCAGCAGATCGATGCGGTTTGGCGTGACGCGCAAGCGCTCGATCATCGCGCGCACGCGCGCCTCGGCTTTTTGCGTCACGGTGATGACGATGCGGTCGACGTTCGGCAGGCCTTCCCAGGCCAGCAGCGCCTCAACGCCGCCAATGACCGGGGCATCGCCAATTTGAGCCGGTGAGCGCGCCAGGCGATCGTCAACCACGGCGACGATGCGCGCTTCGCCGGATTTCGCCGCGCGCGCGGCGAGGCGCTTGGCGGCGTCGGTGGCGCCGATCAGCACGATGTTCTCGGCAAAGACGCCGGCCCGGTGTGCGGCCGACATCCAGATCGCCAGCGCCGCGTGAATGCCGGCCAGCAGCATCGCGGCGAATGGCAACGTCGCCGCCAGCGCGGCGGCGCCGCGCGCGTCGGGCGCGAAGGCGTTGGAGATGAGGACGCCGACGATGGCGCCCAGCGCCAAGCCGCCCATCCCGCGTTCGGGACGAATGCGCGCCGGCGAGAAGCGATAATAGTCGGTGAGCCAGAGGCCGAGCTTCAGCGCCCCCGCGGACATGATGAAAGCCGCGGCGTGGCCGATGGAAAGATCGAGCAGGCCAGCGCCCGTGCCCCAGAGCGCCGCGAACTGCGCGGCGGCGGCGACGATCAGCCAGTCCGTCGCCTGCAGAAGCTTAATCGGGAGCGCTGGATCGACATGCATGCCGCGTCGGGCCGCCGCAGGCTTGGGCGCGGCCCAATCGTTGGCGGGCGCGTCCGGGGCAATCTCGTAGGCGCGATAGGCGAGGTCGGCGGTGGCGATCGGAAAATCGGCGTCGCCTGGCTGGTCGATCGGCAGGCCGAAGAGGGCGAAGGCGGCGGCCAGTTCGGCCAGGCGCGCCGCTTCCGCCTCAGCCGAAACCGCGGGCGGCTCAGCTTGGGCCGCCAGGGCGAGGACTTCCGCGTCCGTCTGCTCCAAATCGGCGCCGACGAGCTGCAGTGCGGCCTGAGACATAGTTAATTCGCCCTTGAGACTAGTTTCGTCCCAAGCGTTCGCGCAAAGGCGGCGCCAGTTAAGGATGTACGGAGCGCCCGAAGGCGCCTTGCCGGGGGCCGGTGGTCCCGTTAAGCGGTGCCTCGCCGGAGACGTGGCCGAGTGGCTGAAGGCACTCCCTTGCTAAGGGAGCATACCTTAACCGGGTATCCAGGGTTCGAATCCCTGCGTCTCCGCCAGTTTCCTCAATGGAAACGGGCGTTTGTGGCGTCAGTCGGCATGCCGACCCGCCCGGTTCATTGAAGACGCACGCCACTATCACACAGGAAATACACTTCTTGCGCGCTGGCGCATCGCTTCTGGAATGATTGCCGGAAGGCGTCTTGCGGGGCTGTTTCAGGCGCTTTCGGTGGGGCGAGGGAGTGCAGGCAGCCGCGGCGCTCGGCGCCGCGTGCGCGGGCGGAGCCCCGCGCTCCAACTTGGATAAGTTCGCGCAGGCCGGCGGGACGCCAGCGGTCCATATTGCGACTGAGATCACCAGCCAGACCGATTGGGCCAGCGCCTGCGTTGTCGCTTATTCGCGCGGCTAGCGCCGCGTCCGCCGATAGGTTTGCAGGGTGTGGCGCGAGAAGAAATCCCAGAGCACTTCGCCCGCGTCCATGTCCATGTTGACCGCGCCCATCTCCGCCTGCGGACGCGGATGACCGGGCCACGTGTGGCCGCCGCCGTTGATCACGTAAAGCATAACGTCGGCGCCCGAGGTGCAATCGCGCGGCACGAACCGCATGACGCTGGTGCCGGGAGAGTCGCCGCGCTCGGCGTAAGTCGTGCTCTCGCCTGAGAGGCCGCAGCCGTTGCGCCGCGCGAACAGGGCCACGGTTTCCTGGATGCCGTAGGAGACGCGAATGGGATCGCCGACTTCGCGATTGGCGACGAACACGCCCTCATAGGGCACGCTGGGATCGGCGGTGCCGTGCACGATCAGGATCGGCGTCGGCGCGCTGCGGGCGCAGAGCTGCGAAAGCTCGACGTAGAGATTGCCGCTCACCGGCGCGAACGCGGCGAACGTACGCCCCGCCGAGCACGCCATGCGGTAGCTCATAAACCCGCCGTTCGAGAAGCCGCCGAGATAGAGCCGGCTGCGATCGATGTTAAAATCGACCGCGAGATCATCCATCATCGTCTGCAGAAAGCCGACATCGTCTTGCGGCAGCGTCGAACGGCGCCCGCCCAGTGAGACATCGCGCGCCGACACATCGAACTGCGCGTTCCATTCGTTATCGATGCCATCGGGATAGACGACGATGAAATTGTGGTTCTCGGCGACGGCGTTCATACCGGTGAGCAGAGCCATGCCGCCGCTATTGCCGGGCCGCCCGTGCAACAGCACCACGACTGGCGTCGGCTGCGCTGGATCGTAGGTTGAAGGCGCATAGACGATCCAGGAGCGCGAGCGGCCGCTGGTTTGTGCGTTCGGCAGCGCAAACGCGCCGCGCTCGAAGAAGAACTGATTGGCGAGCGCGGTCGCGTCGATGTTCTGGCGATTGATCTGGTAGCGGCTGTTGGCGCGGAACCAATTGTGCCCGCCGCCCGCTACGCCGACATAAGCCACCGGCGCGCCAGACGCGCACGATGCGTACACAACGCTATCCTCGCGGTCCGAAGCCGTCGGCGTTGTGCAGCCATTGATGCGCCGCCACACCGCGAGCGTGTCGTTCACGCCCAGCCTGCGGACATCGACGCCGTTGACGTCGCCGCCGCTGATCGGCGCGTATTGATCGTCACGGCGTCCATGCACGATGAGGATCGGCGTAGGCGTCGCCGCGCTGCACTGATCGCGCGCATAATCCCACATCAAGGCGCTGACGACAGCGACGCCCGCTAGTGGCGCCGGGAAATGACACGCCAAGGCGTACGCCATGCCGCCGCCGCTGTCGTACCCGGCGACGAAGATGCGGCTGCGATCGATGCTGAAATCTTCCGTCGCTGCCTGGATCGCCGCCGCGATGAAACCGGCGTCATCCACCGGCTCGCCAGGCCGATTGAGCGCCGTGTGGCCGCCGTCGTTCCAAAAACCGTTCAGCGCTTCAGGATAGATCACGATCGCGCCGCGTTGTTCGGCGACCGCCGCAAGCCCGCTGATCGCATGCAGCGCTTGCGGCGAGGAGAAGCGCCCATGCAGCGCCACGATCAGTGGCGCGGGCTGTCCGCGCCGATAGGTCGAGGGCTGATAGACGCCGACGAACCGCGCTTGGCCGTCGTGCTCCGTGCCGCGCATCTCAAGCGCGCGCGCTAGCGGCTCTTGCGCCTGCGCCGAACCCAAAATCAGCGCGGCCACCGCCGCAAGCGCTCTGATGAGCTTGCTCAAGTCCCGAGTCATGCGTCCATCAACCCGCGCCGGCGCCACCGACGCCAAACACATCTGCGCGAGGTGCGGCGAAGCGGCGCCGATTTGCGACTAACGTTCTTTCAGCCCGGCCTGCTTCATGCGCCAGATCAGATGATCCAAGCGGTCCTGGCCGAAGAACGGCTCGTTCTGGAACACGAACAGCGGCACGCCCCAGTGACCCGCGCTGCGCTGGTCAGCCTCGTTTTGCGCAATCTCAGCCGCGAGCGCCTCGCCTCGATCGCGCACCTCTGCATCGAGCGCGCCGGCATCGAGGCCCGCTTCAGCCGCTGCGTTGGCGAGGTGATCGCCCTCGTGCCAGGCATCGACCTCGCCCGACCAAATCTTATGCGACGCCCGGCGCGCGAACTCGAAGCCGCGCCCGGCATGTGTGGCCGCCACCGCCATGCGGCTGACGCGATGAATGTAGGGCTGCTCAGCCGCAACCTCGCCGCTGGCGATATCCATGATGATCGGATCCGGACGCGGCCAGCGATACGGAATGTTGTGCATCTGTGAAATGCGGAACGTGTCGCGCAGCAGATAGGGCGGCCAGAGCGGGTTCACGCTCTTGAAGAAACCAGGAATGCGGATCGCGATCGGGGTGACGATGCGCATGCGCGGCTTCAGATCGTAGCGCGCCATCAGATCTTCGACCTGCGGCGCAGAGAGGTACGAATACGGACTGCGAAAGGAGAAATAATAGTCGAATTCCAGCGTCATGGCTTAGCCCGCATACTTCGATGCAAATTGTTCGTCGGTAACCGCGCCGAGTGAAGCTTCAAGGTCAGCCAGATATTCGTGCGCGACTTCATTATGCTTGGGCGACAGCATGAGGTGCAGCGCCCGCGGATCGACAAGCGCGGCCGTAAACCAGCCGCGATGATGCATTTGCGCGTAGACGCGGAGCGCGTCCACTTTGGGATGCGCGAACGAGACGATGCCGAGTTGCGGTTTGCCAAGCACTTCAAAACCCAGCTTGCGCACGCCCGCCTCGATCTTCTCACGCGCTTGCGTGACCTCGCCTTGCTTTTGGCGATAGCCCTCGACGCCCAGATGCTGCATCACCGCCCACGCCGCGGCGATGGCGCCGCCCGGCCGCGTGCCGGCCAGCGTCGGCGTGATCATGCGCCCGAGCGGCCAGGGGCCGGCGTCGAACTCAAGAAATTGCTTCAGCGTTTCGCTGCGAAACAGCACGGTCGAGGCGCCTTTAGAGGCATAGCCGTACTTATGCAGATCGCCCGAGATCGACGAGACGGCGGGCACCGCGAAATCGAACGCCGGCAGCTTCGCGCCGTTCATGCGCACGAACGGTGCGATATAGGCGCCGACGCAGGCGTCGACGTGCAGCCAAACACCCCTACGTTCCGCAACAGCGCCTAGCTCATCGATCGGATCGATCAGACCGAACGGAAAACATGGCGCCGAGCCGACAAGCATCAGCGTGTTGGCGTCGATCGCCGCTTCCATCGCCGCCGGGTCGGCGAGATAGCCTTTGACGGGAATGCGGCGCATCTCAATGTCCATCACCATGCAGGCCTTGTCGAAGGCCGGGTGAACCGACGAGGGCGCGACAATATTCAGCCCACTATTCAAGCCACGTTTGGCGCGCGCGTGATCGCGCGCTGTCTTCACGGCAAGAAAAATCGAATCGGTTCCGCCGCTCGACATGACGCCCGCGGCCCCAGGCGGCGCGTTGAGCAGAGAAAGCCCCGCCGCCACCACCTCGCGCTCCATTTGCGCCAAGCTTGGAAACGCCGCCGGGCCGAGACCGTTCTCCGACGCGAACATCGCGTAGGCGGTCTTCTGCACGTGCTCGACCTCGGGGCCTGCATTGAAGATGTACATGCCGGTGCGCCCGTCGCGCCATTTCACGTCGCCCTTGGCGAGTTCGCGCATGCGCGGTTCGATATCGCTCCAGGGCGCGCCGCGTTCGGGCAGGGCAAATGACATCGCCAATTCCTCCGTTCCGCCGCACCAAGCACGCCGCCGCGTCCGGCACAACCGTTCCGGCAAGGTGAGAGCCGCATCGGCGTCGGCGAACCGCGCTTGCCGCTTCACCTTGCACCAATCTTCCGTAAGGTGGCTGAGGGACGCGTGCGGGAGGCGGCGATGGCGAAGAACTGGGTTGCGGCGGTCATGGGGCTTGCGGCGTTGTGCGTAGCCGCACCCGCCGGCGCGCAGACGCGGCTGTTCCGGGACGATTCCGAGTTGCCGATGGTGATCGAAGGCCCGATCGGCGATCTCGTCCGCCGCGCCCAGCGCAACACCGATCCCGTTCCCGCCGTGCTCACCGTCGACAACGCGCGCTACGAGATGGAGCTGTCGCCGCGCGGCTTTTCGCGCCGCACGCTCGGCATCTGCCAATTCCCGCCATTGCGCATCAACCTCAGCGGCGAGCGCCAAGGCACGATCCTGCAAGGGCAAAACAAGCTGAAGCTGGTGACGCGCTGCCGCGCGGGCGCAAGCTACGAGCAGCTGACCGTGCTCGAATACACGACCTATCGGCTCTACAACGAGCTGACGCCGCTGAGCTTCCGCGTACGTCCGGTGCGCGTCACTTATCGCGACAACGCCAGCCGCCGCCGCGAAGAGACACAGTTTAACTTCCTGATCGAAGACGTCGGCGACCTTGCGCGCCGCAATCGCCGTGTGGCGCTCGAAGTGCAAACCCGCGAAGTCGCATCGACGCAGCTCGATCCCGAGCAGGCGGCGATCGTCGGCCTCTTCCAATTCATGATCGGCAATCTGGATTGGGATATGGTCGAAGGGCATCCCGGCGAAGAATGCTGTCACAATGGCAAGCTCTTGGCGGCCTCCGCGACGGGCCGCGAGAACATCGTGCCGGTGCCGTACGATTTCGACTATTCCGGCTTCGTGAACGCGCCATACGCGACACCACCCGCCGGCTTCAACACGCCGAACGTTCGCCAGCGCGTCTATCGCGGCTACTGCCGCTACAACGCGCAGGCTCAAGCCGCCGCCGAACTCTTCCGGTCACGTCGCGAGCGCATCTACGCGATCATTAATGGCGAGACGCGGCTTTCGGAAGCGCGCCGCACTTCGGCGCGCCGTTACATCGAGGATTTCTACGAGATTCTCGATAACCCGCAGCGGTTCCAGCGCAACGTCCTCGACGCGTGCCGCGGTTAGTTCGCGGCGGCCGGCGCGGCGCATTGCGTGGCGGTCAATTCCGCCACCGGCCCCGCGCCGTTATCGAGCGCCGCGATCTGGCGCAGGTATGCGCACGTCGCTTGCGGCGTCGACGCGTTGACAGGCACGCGCTGGCCGCGGTGGATCGTGATCCACGCGCCGTTCTCCATAATAAGGAACGCGTGCGGGTCCGAATGGCCGCGCGGCACCGCAATGTCGGCGACCAGCACGCGCCCGTTGAAGCGCGGCAACACGGTTGAGGTCACCTTCGTGTGGCCGACGATAACGCGGGCGACGCCCTGGGCGCGCAACACATTCTCCAAGTTCGCCGTCTCCGCGGCTTCCGCGTTTTGCGAGAGGCCGCGATACCAAAGCGGTCCTTGCTGGTCGTGGACGATGTTCGGATAGGTGCGGCTGGTCTGTCCGCGCACACCCAGGCGCACGTCGTCGTTCATCGCAAGGCGAGGCGCGGCCGCGAAATTGGGGCCAAGCCCGCCATGAACGAAGAGCGTGTCGTTGATACGGATCACCGCGTCGTGGCGCGCGATCCAGCGGCCGTATTGACCGGTCGGCGCCCAGGCTTGGCGATGCTCAACCCATCCCAGCGGGTGGTCCTGATCCCATTGCGTGCGGTACGCGGCGTCGAAGGTCGGCAGGCCGGCCGCGGGAGGATTGCGGCGCAGGTTACGAACGAACTGCTGATAATATTGGTTGCGCGTTCGCGCCGAGCGCGATGTTGCGAACGCCGCGAACTCGCGCGGATCGGTGTAGCGCAGGTCGCCTTCGATGTTCATCGCCTCGTGGTTGCCGATCAGCGCGTGCACATAGCCGCCGGCCCGCTGCGCTTGGGGCTCCAGCCGGATCAACAGATCCATGATCATGCGCGTGTTCGGTCCGCGATCCGGGATGTCGCCCAGCTGCACGAGATGGGTTTGGCCGCCGATCCAATTGTTGCGCGCGTCGATCAGGTTGGCCGTACGCAGCATATCGGCGAACTTGTCATAATCGCCCTCAAGATCCGCGATGGCGACGATGCGCGAAACGCCGTCCCATTCCGCGCGCGTCTGCGCGAAGGCCGGAGCCGTGAACAGGAGCGCCAGTGTGGCGGCGACGAGGCGAAGCAGTGCTTTCATGGCGTTCAGGATAGCCGGAATGGGGCGCTTGACCATGGCGCGATCGCGGCGCCCACGTGGCGGAAAACCGCGCCCGCGAACCCATGCCGCGCTGCATGTGCGATTGGGAATGCCTAGATTGCGTGCGCGGCGGTGGACAAGCCGGGGTCTCCGCCACACAAACCGCCCCGGGAGAGCTTTGTAATGACCACCGAGAAGCCGGTCTCCGCACCGGCAGGCCAAGCGTACGAGACCGACGTCATTATCGTCGGCGCAGGGCCCGTGGGCCTGTTTGCGGTATTCGAACTGGGCCTGCTCGACCTCAAATCTCACGTCGTGGACGTTCTCGACCGCCCCGGCGGTCAATGCGCCGAGCTTTATCCTGAAAAGCCGATCTATGACATTCCGGGCCTTCCGGTGGTGACCGGCCAGGGCCTCACCGACGCGCTCATGCAGCAGATCGCGCCGTTCAAGCCGACCTTCCATTTGAACCAAATGGCGGAGTCGCTTGAGCGTCTGCCGGACGGCAAGTTCAAGCTGCGCACAGAGCTTGGCTCCACCATCACCGGCTCGGTGCTTGTGATCGCGGCCGGAGGCGGCTCATTCGTGCCGCGCAAGCCGAAGATCGAGGGCATCGAAGCGTTCGAGGGCAAAAGCGTGCATTACGCCGTGCGCCAGATGGAGCGCTTCCGCGGCCGCGACATCGTCATCGCCGGCGGCGGCGATAGCGCCCTCGATTGGACGCTCTATCTCCAACCCATCGCCAAGAGCACCACGCTCATCCACCGCCGCGACGATTTTCGCGCCGCGCCGCACTCGGTGGCGCAAATGCGCAAGCTCGTCGCTGAAGGCAAGGTGCGGTTGGAGATCGCCGATCTTAAGGGCGTCACCGGCGCCGATGGTCAGATCGCGGCGATCAACTGCCACACCAAGGAAAAGGGCGCTTACGACATCGCCTGTAACGAGTTGCTGGCCTTCTACGGCCTCACCATGAAGCTTGGGCCTATCGCCGAGTTCGGCCTGAACCTCCACGAGAACCTCATCCCGGTCGATACCGAGAAATTCCAAACCAGCGAACCCGGCATCTTCGCCATCGGCGACATCAACACCTATCCCGGCAAGCTGAAGCTCATTCTCTCCGGCTTCCACGAAGGCGCGCTCATGGCGCAAGCCGCGTTCAAGGTCGCGCGCCCCGGCGAGCGCTTGGTTTTCCTCTACACGACCTCATCTACAGACCTGCAGAAGAAGCTGGGCGTGCAGTAAGGAGCGGGCCATGGACGTCGCGGTGATCTTGAAGCGCTTCGAGAAGCCCGACGAAGTGCGCACATTCGAGAAAGGCCGCTTCGAACTGGTCACCCTGGGCGGCATGACCATCGGCCGCGCAACCTATCAACCCGGCTGGAAATGGTCTGAGCACGTTGGCCGCGCCACTGGCGCCGCGCACTGCCACATCGAACACGTCGGCATGGTGGTTTCAGGCTGCGCAACCGCCGCGATGGCGAGCGGCGAGATCATCGAAATGCGCGCCGGCGATATCTTCTACATTCCGCCTGGGCCGCACGATTCATGGGTCGTCGGCGAGGAAGACTACGTCTCGCTCCACTTCCTCGGCGCCAATCACTACGCGGCAGAAGGCAAAGCATGATCCAGCCCTCCGTTCTGTCCCTCATCGGCAATACGCCGCTGATCAAGCTGAAGCGCGCGTCGGAGGAGACCGGCTGCACCATCCTCGGCAAAGCGGAGTTCCTGAACCCCGGCCAATCGATCAAGGATCGCGCCGCGCGTTCGATCGTGGAAGATGCCGAACGCAAAGGCCAATTGCGCCCTGGCGGCGTCATCGTTGAAGGCACCGCCGGCAACACCGGCATCGGTCTCGCCATGGTCGGCGCCGCGAAAGGCTATCGTGTGATCGTGGTGATGCCGCGCACGCAGAGCCAGGAAAAAAAGGACGCGGTGCGTTCGCTTGGCGCCGAACTCGTCGAAGTCGACGCCGCGCCCGCTTCTAGCGACAATCACTATCCAAAAGTCGCGCGCCGTCTGGCGGAAGAGAAAAACAAGACCGAACCGAGCGGCGCCATCTGGGCCAATCAGTTCGATAACGTCGCCAATCAGCAGGGCCACTATCGCACTACCGGCCCCGAGATTTGGCAGCAGACGCAAGGCAAGGTCGATGGCTTCATCTGCGCCGTCGGCTCTGGCGGCACGCTCGGCGGCGTCTCGCTGGCGCTGAAAGAGCGCAATCCCAACATCCGCATCGGCATCGCCGATCCAGGCGGGGCAGCGCTCTACAATTGGTACAAGCATGGCGAACTGAAAGCCGAAGGCACGTCGATCACCGAAGGCATCGGTCAGGGGCGCGTCACCGCGAACCTGGAAGGCGTCACAGTCGATGAAGCCTTCCGCATCGAGGACAAAGACTGGCTCCCGGTTCTCTACCGCTTGATCCAGGAGGAAGGACTGTCGCTCGGCGGCTCGTCCGCGCTCAACGTGTTGGGCGCCATGCAGCTCGCGCGCACGTTGGGGCCCGGCAAGACCATCGTCACCGTGCTCTGCGACTACGCCAACCGCTACATGGGCAAGCTCTTCAATCCCGAGTTCCTGCGCGCGCAAGGGCTGCCGACGCCGCCTTGGATGCCACAATAAGCGACAAAGGCGGCTTGAGGCGGCGCGTCCTGAGCGCCTAAGCTCCCCG
>JADLHI010000296.1 GCA_020848895.1 Hyphomonadaceae bacterium | reverse complement strand
TATGGAAGGCCGCCAAGTTCAACTCGAGCCGGCGATTGAACCAGAAGGATTTGTAGCCCAGCTCGTAGTTATCGACCGTTTCAGGATCAAAGCCGAAATCTGCCGCCGGATTGAATGGCGGCGAGATTACGTCGGTCTGAAAGCCGCCAGCTTTGTAGCCTCTGCTGTAACGGGCGAAGATCATTTGATCGTCGTTGATGTCATAGCTGATGCTGAGGTCGCCCGTGAACTGACCGTCGCTGTAGCCTTCGTTGCGGCGCGGGATGTTCACAGCGAAGTTGGGGATCACCGACGGACCGGGGCCAGCAAGGTATTGCTGGGTGTAGTATTGGATGTACGAGAAATCCTTCTGTTCGTCGGTGTAGCGCAGGCCGCCTGACAAATGGAGGTCGGCGCTGATGTCATACGTCAGCGATCCGAACAACGCCCAACTGCTGCTTTCGATGGTGGATTCGGTTCGGCCAGCTTCACCCGTATAGGTGGGATAGAAGATGGCGGCGTTGTTGCCGGCGAGCAGATAGGGGAATGCCGGCCCAAGTTGAATGCGGCGGTTATTCTCGATGTTCTCGACATAATAATAGGCGCCGACAATCCAGCTGAGCGGGCCGTCTCCCGCGGACGTCAGCCGGAATTCCTGGCTGAAGTTCTCCGCGTTCTCTTCGCGCCCAACGTTGAAGGCGTTGATCGACAGACCATCGGAATCATCGCCGAAATTCGATTCATAATTGCGATAGGCGGTGATCGAGGTGAATGTCATGCCACCAAGATCCCAATTCAAGCGCGCCGAATATCCGTGCAGCTCGCGCTCAGCGAACTCGCTGCCGTCCAGCTGAACGACATTGTCATTCGGGTTTTGCGTGGGGATCGTCGAAAGAATGGTCACAGCAGGGTTCAGGACCGCCGGACCGGTTTCGAGGGCGCTTGTGCCATCTTCATAAAAGTGATCGGTGCTGAATGTGGCTGTCAGATTCGGCGTGAGGTCGGCGCTGAGCACGAACCGTCCGCCATCGGCGCTGATGTCATTGAGATCTTCGCCGGTCGTCGTGTTCTGCAAATAGCCATCGCGTTCGCGGTGCGCCAGCGAGAGGCGTGCTCGCACGTTCGGTGCGAGCGAACCGCTCAGCGACATCCGTCCTTGCAAGAGGCCCAGATTGCCGAAAGTCACATCGCCGCTTGCCTCAAATTCTTCGGTGGGCTGCTGCGTGATGATGTTGATCGCGCCGCCGATCGTATTCTTTCCGTAGAGCGTGCCCTGCGGACCGCGCAAAATCTCGACCCGTGCGACATCGCTCAGGATCGTGTTAAATGTCGGGTCTCGGCCTTGATAGACTTCATCGACATAGACGCCGATAGCCGGAGGAAAGCCGGCGTTGATGTTGCTTTGCGACGTGACGCCCCGAATGCTTATGCGAGGCGAGATCGAGCTTTGATCCATGATCACGTTAGGCGCTTTGACTCCGACGTCGGTCATATAGCCGGCGGTGAGGCCTTCAATCTCGGCTTCACCGATAGCTGTGATGGCGATCGGCACGTCGTTAAGTTCTTGCTCGCGACGTTGCGCCGTCACGATAATCGTTTCCACTTCTTCCTCGGAAGCGGCGGGCGTTGATTGCGCTGCGGCAGGCATGGCCTGAAGTGCGCATAGAGACACACCCAAGAGCAGTGTGCGTCCGGTTAGACCTAGTGCGTTCTTGCGCGAGGCAATGCTGCCAGACATTTCAAAATCCTCCCCTGGATTTGCTCTCGGCGCGCATGGGTAAGGGCGCCGCTAACTCCTAAGACACCGCGCATTTGGGAACCCGCCACATAACGCCGGTCGCAAGCGTCACTGTTTCGGTTTCTCCTTCGGCGGTGCGCGGAAGGGCTCCTCACCCTGCGCGTAATTCTTTTTCACACTGCCGTGGATGCCTTCGGGGTTGATCGGCAGGTTGTAGATTTCCATCCAGTGCGAATGCGCCAGGTGGTGCAGCGCGAAGGCGACTTGAAACGCGGCATTGCGACCTTGCGCGTCTTGCGCGGCATTGACGGCTTGCTTGACCATTTTGGCCGCAAAACTCGGCTGCGCCGCAATCTTCTGCGCGAGTGCGAGCGTTTGTTCGGCGAGATCCGCACGCGCGACCACGCGATTCACCATGCCGAGTGCAAGTGCGTCGTTCGCTTTGATTGGCTCACCTGTAAGGAGCATTTCTTTTGCTTTGCGAGCGCCCATCTCCCAAGGATGAGCAAACCACTCAACGCCGGCGACGCCCATTGCGACAGTGACTTCTTGAAATTCCGCGTCGTCGCTTGCCACGATGAGATCACAGGGCCAGCACAGCAATAGCCCGCCTGAGACGCACTTGCCTTGGACGGCTGCGATCGTGATCTTCGGAATGTTGCGCCAGCGTTCACAGAAGCCGGTGTATAGTTCTTCTTCTCGCGACATCCGTCCTTCGGCGCCGGGGCGGCGATGTTGCTGGAAGGGCGTTACCGGCCTGCGACGCTCCTGATTGTCGTGATGATCGCGCTCCAGCACGTCATGTCCGGATGAAAAATGCTTTCCGTTGGCGGCGAGGATGATGACATTGACTTCATTGTCCGCGGCAGCGCGATCGAACGCGTCGTTGAGATCGTAAAGAAGATCTGTGTTCTGCGCGTTCGCGGTCTTTGGGCGGTTCAGCACGATGCGCGCAACGCCGGGCGCTGGCTTTTCGTAGAGGACGAGATCGGTTTCAGATCCGGAGGTCATTGTGGCGCCCAAGGTCAAAGCGTGAGGTCGGCAAGTTCATTGTGCATGCCGTAGAAAGCAGGCGGCACGCGGCTGCGGTCGCCCGAATGCTGCACAAGGCCGCGTTTGGCGCCCTCTGCTTGCTGGGCCTGATATTCCTCCATGTTGCCGGGTTCGATCTTGGTGCGGGCAAATGGAAGAATGAAATTGTAGTCGGCGATCGTCTTGAGATCGGCGCTTTCGACTTCACCATCGCGAAACTCAAGGCGTCCATTTTTGATATGGCAATGCCAGGCGATTACGCCATTGCCGTTCTTATCGAGGTGCTTGGGCACGCCCGTGAACACCTCGCAGATGCTGAGCTCCAGATCGGCCGGAGCGAGCGCCATGTAGCGCTCAATCATGCCTCTGAGTGTTTCCAGCCATTCAGGACTGGCAAATTCGACTTTCTGCGCCATAGCTCACCCGTATTGCGTTTGATAGGCGGCGCGCACGAGCGCCATGTTTTCAAGTTTCGGGCCTGACTCGCCATAGCCTTGCCACGCCTTGCGCCCGACGAGACGCGCAAGCTCAGGTCCGCCGCGCTCAAGCACGCTGTCGGGCACATCCGAATAATCTTCCGCCGGCGCCATGAAGTTGCGGCAGAACGCCGTGGCGACGTGCGCGCGCACGCCATCCGCGGTTTTCGGGTAGGTGCAGTGCCAGGTGTTGCCGGTGAACACCACGAGTGAGCCAGGTTCGGCCTTGATCGGCACGACGTTGTGGTTCTCAAGCATGCCGCCGATGAATTGCGGTTGTTCGAATTGCGTAGGGTGGCGGCACAAGCGATGACTGCCGGGCACCATGCCGAACGTGCCCGTCTCTTCGCGATAGGGCGTCAGCACCCAGCTGACATTGCACACAGTGGAATAGGCCGGCAGCGGAGGGGGCACACCGACGCAATCGCAATGCATGTGGGTCGAGCGTGCTGTGCCTTCCTTATAGAACGCGACCATGCTGAACAGGCGGTAGCTCTGGCCCATCATGTACGCCGCCATCGTGCGCACGGCGGGATTCATGGTTGCATCGATGAAAACCGGATCGTGCTGCAGAAGATGGAAGAATTGGCGGCCGTAGGCCGGTTTTTCGGCGTCGCTGTGCTTGTTCAGCTCCACCGCCAGTTCGTCTTCCTTGCGCGCCATGTCGAGCAACGTGTCGAGCATGCGCGACGCAAGATCTTTGGGCGCGCCGGTTCTCTCCGGCGGGATCACCGTGAAACCGAACGCCTCAAGCTCGGCGATATTGGTTTCGATGCCCAGTTCGCGAGCGGTGCGATAGGTCTCCGCCATGCCGGCGACCGATTTCCAATCTCCGATCTCCATTTTGTCTTCCTCCTGGCCGGTCTCGCGGCACGTTCGTTCAGTTCTGTTTCGTTTGAGCGGCGCGCTGCACTGCGTCGTCCGTCTTGCGGAGAACGCGGGTCAGTACGCGTGACTTGAAGCGCCAGCCTTGGGCTGTGCGGATGAATTCATCCTTGTAGTGGCCGATCGTGCCGGGCTGCTCCATCGGGCGTGAGCCGCTTGCGTCGGCGGGCGCCGAGCTGCCGTAAGCGGTGAGGTAGCAAAGCCCGGTCGCGTAATCGTCGCTCTTCACATCGATCAGATTGTTGCTCATCACGTGGCGCATGGTGACGCCAAGATCGGCCAAACCCTGCATCGAGGCGCGGATCGCAACGTGCCCAACGAAAGCGGGATATTCGGGCACCGCGACTGAGCCATCCTCGGAGAATAAGTCGGTGAAGGCATCGATGTCGCAATTGTCGGCATGAATGCAGTAAAGCGTCTGCAGCCGCGTGCAGGCTTGCTCGATGAGGAGGCGTTCGATCTCCGTCATCAGTTCACGCGCCGGTCCTTGCCGGCCCAATAGGGTTCGCGCAGTTCCTTCTTGAGCACTTTGCCGGTCGCGCTGCGTGGGAGGGCAGCCACGAAATCGATGGACTTCGGCATCTTGTAACCGGCGATGCGCGCGCGCGTGTAATCGAGGATGGCCTGTGCGTCCGCCGCCGCGCCGGGCTTCAACACAACGATCGCCTTGACCGCTTCTCCCCATTTCGGATCTGGCACGCCGATAACAGCGACTTCCGCGATGGCGGGGCAGCCGTGCATCGCGTTCTCGACCTCGGCCGGATACACATTCTCGCCGCCGGAGACGATCATGTCTTTGACGCGATCCTGAATGAAGACGTAGCCGTCTTCGTCCATGTAGCCGGCGTCGCCGCTGCGCACCCACTCGCCGTCGCGGATCACGCGCGCGGTTTCGTCGTCCTGCTTCCAATAGCCAGCCATCGTGCCTGGCGCGCGGATGCAAATCTCACCTGTCTTGCCGGCCGGATAGATCGTGTCGCTCTCAGGATCGAGAATACGAATCTCAGCGCCGGGTATCGTCTTGCCGGCCGAGCGCATGCGTGGATTGCCGGGGCGATGATCTTCGCGCGGCAAGTACGTCACTGCGCCGCACGTTTCCGTCATGCCGTAGAGCTGGATGAAGCCGCAATTGAACATCTTCACCGCGCGCTCAAGCAGGTCGAGCGGGATAGGCGAGGCGCCGTAGAGAAAGTCGGTCATCGACGCGAAGTCGTCGCCCTTGAGGCCTGGATAGTCGAGCATCATCTGGATCGTCGTCGGCACCAGCACTGTCTTTGAAACTCTGAACCGCCGCACCGTCTCGATCACAGCCGCATTGTCGAATTCGCGCAGCACGACCGTGAACGCGCCGCTATAGACGCCGACGATGCCCCAGCCCGTGCCGCTGATATGGAACACGGGCATGGCGACAAGACTGACGTCATCGCTATCCCACTTGTTCCAATCCATGTCGGCGCCGAACGCGCCTGGATTCTCACCGGCGTACTCATTGAAGGCGGAGAAGCTTGAATGCTTAAGCATCACGCCCTTGGGGCGGCCGGTGGTGCCGCTGGTGTAGAGCTGAATGGCGACATCGTCGCGAGAGACGGCAACGCGGCAATCCGCATCGTCTTGCGCGTCGCGCCACGCGGCGTAGCTTTCCCAAGCGCCGCCCGCGTCCATCGCGATGATCTTGCGCACATGCGGTAGTTGCGACTCAATGCGCGTCAGCAACGGCGCGCAGTGATCGTCAACGAAAACCACTTCCGCCTCGGCGTCGTTGGTAATGTAAACAACTTCAGGCTCCGCCAAGCGCCAGTTCACCGGCGCGAGGACCGCCCCGAGACGCGCGGCGCCGTACAATATCTCGAAATAGCGGTCGGAATTCTTGCCCAAATAGGCGACGCGCGAGCCGTGTTTCAGGCCAAGCGCGGCGAGCCCGTTCGCGACTTGAGCTGTGTGCTTGTCGAACTCGCCATAGGTGGTGTCGCGGCCTTCAAAATGAAAAGCCTTCTCGTTGGGCCGATCGCGGCCGTGTACGCGCGGCGCATCCGCAAGCGTGCGGATTTCGGGGAAATACGCGATCGGCGCCTTCGTATCGGCAGCTAGAGCAGTCTTGCTCATCGGCCCTCCCGCAGCGTTTCTTCGCTGGCTTTGCTGTTTATGAGATGGTCGCCGAAGCGATTGCGCAAGACCTTCTTGTCGATCTTGCCAGTGGCGGTGACGGGCAGTTCATCGACGAAAAGCACGTCGTCGGGCAGTTGCCATTTCGCGAGCCGCGCTTGCAGCGCGTGCAGAATAGCTTCACGCGTCGGCATGACGTTGCGCGACGGCACGACGAGCAGCAGCGGCCGCTCTTGCCATTTGGGATGACGCGCCGCGACCGCCGCGGCTTGTGCGACGCCCGGGCACTCTGTCGCCGCCTTCTCAATATCCGCGGAGCTGATCCACTCGCCGCCGGATTTGATCAGGTCCTTGGAGCGGTCTGTGATAGCGATAGCGCCGTACTCATCGATGAGGCCAACATCGCCAGTCGGAAACCAACCATCGGCGTCGAGAAGCGCCCCGCCTTCGCCGCGGAAATACCCAGACGCCACACACGGTCCGCGCACCCAAATATCACCGGCGACGCCAGGACCGGCTTCGGCGCCATCGGCCAGCATGACTTTGATTTCGAGTGGGTAGAGCACTCTGCCGGCGCTGCCATAAAGCGCCTGATCGCGCGCGCCGTCGTCCAGCGCTTCGATTTCGGGCGTTGAACTGGTGAAAGAGCCGAGAGGCGAGAGTTCGGTCATGCCCCAGCCGGTAACAGGTTCAACGCCGTAGTCGCGCAAGCGCCGCCGCATCGCCGGCGGCATTGCCGACCCGCCGACGAGGCCGCGTTTCAGCGGGCCGAGATCGCGCTTGCTGCGCTCAAGTTCATCGAAGACACCGGTCCAAACCGTCGGTACGCCGCTCGACAGCGTAACCGCCTCGGCGTGGATCATATCTACGATGGTTTGTGCCGTCGGCGCCGCCCCCGGAAGCACGAGCTTCGCGCCGGCAATCGCGCACACATAGGGCAGCGACCAGCCGTAGGCATGAAACATCGGAACGACGAGCAGCACGCTGTCAGTCGGCGTCAGACCAAACGCGACGCCCGATTGGGCATAGAGCGCGTGCAGCACCGTTGATCGGTGCGAGCACAGAACGCCTTTCGGCATTCCAGTTGTGCCCGACGTGTAGCAGAGCACCGACGCCGTGCGCTCATCGAAGGAGGGCCAAACGAAATCGTCGTCGCCGAGGATGTCTTCGGCGCAAAGCAGATCGAGGGCCGAGGTGTTTGGCATCTCGTCGCGGTCGGCGAGAACGATGAAATGGCGCACGCTCTGAAGTTGCGGCGCGAGTTGTTCGACCAACTCGAGCAAGTCCGGGTCGAAACAGAGGACGCTGTCTTCAGCGTGGTTCACGATGTAAACGAGCTGTTCGGTCCACAACCTCGGGTTCAAGGTGTGAAGAACCGCGCCCAGCCCCGGAACAGCATAAAAAAGTTCGAAATGTCGATGGGTGTTCCAGGCCAGGCTGGCGATACGATCGCCGGGGCGCACACCTAGACGTTGCAGTCCTTTAGCCCATTTCCGGGCGCGAACGTCGCCGGCGCGATAGCCGTAACGCCGCGCGCCGGCTGCGCTCCTGGAAACGATTTCGCGGCTTGGACTGAAGCGCGCCGCATGTGTCAGCAGCGAGGCAATGAGCAGGGGGCGGTCCTGCATCAGGCCGAAGGCGAGATCGCTCATCGATCGCCTCTCAAGCTGCCGCAACCCGCCAATCGGCGAGAAGCTCGGCGCAAACGCGTTTGCCGCGATTCAGGTGTTTCTCAAGCGTGCTGATCGAGACGCCCAACGTGTCGGAGATTTCCTTGTAGGTGAGTTCTGAAACGGTTCGCAGTTCGATGACCTCGCGGCAGCGCGGAGAGAGCTGCGTGAGCGCCCGCACGAAGGCGCTTTCCTGCTCGCTTTCGATGATGGTTTCTTCGGCGGTCGGGGTTTGCGCCTGTGCGAGCGCTTCAAGATCGACGCCGACCTCGGCGCGATCCAATGGATTGCTGCGGCGACGACGGATCACGTTTAGGGCCAGCCGATGGGCGGTCTTGAACAAGACCGCCCGCAAGTTCTGGTAGCCGCTGAGGTCGGCGCATCGCAGCAGCCGAACGAAAGCCTCCTGGGCCACGTCATCGGCATCGCTATCCGAGCGGAGCATGCTGGCCAAATACGCTCTCAGGGGGTCGATGTTTTCCGCGTAGAGCGCCTCAAGCCTCCGCGTTCCACCCTGGCCGGTCGCTCGGCGGGCGTCTTCCTGGCGCGGCTCAAGTGTTTCTGCCGACATCGTATCTGCCTTCGCTCCCGAGGCGAAGAATTGCTGTTCGACCCATGGGTCAACAAAATGTCCCATGAGTCAAGTCATCTTCCGGGTGGTAGAAGATGAGTTTCTAGGCTATGTGTCTGGAAGAGCGCCCCTTACGATGCGGCGCCGGGGAGCGATGTGATGACCAAGCCGACGCCAAAACGCGCTTGGGGACAGGCCATCCAGAACCGCGACGAGCAGTTCGAAATGAAGCGTCAGGTCGTGCTGCGGACGGCGGCGCGCACCTATAGCGACCGCGGCTTCCACGAGACGACGCTCGCCGACATCGCGGACGAACTGAATATCTCGAAGCCCACGCTCTATTATTACTTCAAGAACAAGGACGAGATACTGTTCGAATGCCATCGGCTGGGCATTGAGGCCATCACCGATGGCGACACGCCAATGCCGCCTGCGGGGACCTGTACGGGGCGTGAGCGGCTGGAAGAATTCTTGCGCCGCTATGTGCGAATGGTGCTCGATGATTTTGGCACTTGCCTTGTCATGACCGGCACAAACGCGCTTGAGCCGAAGAATCGCGGCCGCGTCATCGAAGGCCGGCGCAAGATCGACCAGATGTTGCGCGACATTCTGCAAGAAGGCGTCCGCGACGGCACGCTCGATTGTCCGGACCCGAAGATGACGGCGATGTTCGTGTTCGGGGCCATGAACTGGTTGCCGCGCTGGTATCATCATGACGGCGGGCTGAGTGTCGATGCGCTGAGCGCGCGTTTGATTGCGTTCGTCATGCGCGCGATCGCGGCCGATCGCTGCGACCGATAGAGGGCGTGAATAGCGTATTACAAACCGCGGCGCCTGCTTTCTCGATCGATGAAGCGCAGTCGATCGCCAACAGGCGCTATGGGATCGAAGCGGCGGCGCGACAGCTGACCAGCGAGCGCGACCAGAACTTTCACCTGCGCACACGCGATGGCGCAGAATTCGTGCTCAAGATTGCCAACGCCAGTGAATCGGAAGCAGTGATTGCGTTTCAGAACGCAGTAATGCGCCACCTTGAGGCCCATGATCCGACGCTGCCGGCGCCCCACGTCCTGCCCACGCGAGATGGCGCGTTTCACTTTGTCGAGCGCGGCCATCTCACGCGGATGCTCACGTTCCGCGCTGGGCGGTTGATGCACCAGGGAGAGCGCACCTCTCTGCTCCGCCGCTCACTCGGAAGAGCGCATGCGCGGCTGAGCAAGGCGCTGTCGTCCTTCGCCGCTGAAGCGCCGCCGGGCGATCTCTTCTGGGATGTCCAGCACGCCCAGCAATTGCGGCCGTTGTTGAAGCACATTGCATCTACAGAGCGCGCGTCGGTGCTGAGAGCCACCCTCGATCGGTTTGAAGCAAAGGCGCTGCCATGGCTTGAGCGCGCGCCAAGACAAGTCATCCACAACGATCTCAACCCGCACAACGTCGTCATCGACGATGAAGGCGCCGTGAGCGGGGTTATCGATTTTGGCGACATGGTAAGCGCGCCGCTGATTTGCGATGTCGCGGTGGCGGCCGCCTATCATGTGCGCCAAGATGAAACGCCAATGGCGGACGCCCTGGAATATGTCGATGCCTTCAGCGCCGAGCGCGCGCTCACGGCGGAGGAAATTTCGCTGTTGCCGATCATTGTCGCGATGCGCTTGGCGATGACGGTTCTCATCACCAACTGGCGCGCCAACCTCTACCCGGACAATCGCGCCTATATTCTGCGAAATGAACCCAACGCCTGGCGGGGACTTGTGGCCATGACAGAAGCGGAGCCGCTTACTTGAGTATGATCAACGCCTATGCGCCGGGTGAGGATGGTTCGCTGAGCGAAGGCGCGCGTGATCTCATCGCGCGCCGCATGCGCGTGCTCGGGCCATCCTATCGGCTGTTCTACAATCATCCTGTACACATCGTCCGGGGCGAGGGCGTGTGGCTTTATGGCCCGAACCGCGAAGCCTATCTGGACGTTTATAACAACGTGGCGGTCACGGGGCATTGTCATCCCCATGTCGTCGCGGCGATCGCTCAGCAGGCGGCGATCCTCAATACGCACACGCGCTACCTCAACGAGGCGGTTGTGGCGTTCGCTGAACGGCTGGTGCGCAAGCTCCCGGACGATATCAGCCAGGTCATGTTTGCATGCACCGGCAGTGAGGCCAACGACTTGGCGCTACGTGTGGCGCGTGTTCATACCGGTGGCGCCGGCGTCATTGTCACGGAAACGGCTTATCACGGCGTCACGCAGGCGATCGCCGAACTATCGCCATCGCTGGGCAAAGGCGTGCCAATCGGCCCGCACGTGCGCACCGTGCCTGCGCCGCGTTCAACCGGCGATGTCGGCGACGCGTTTGCGGTTGGCGTGAAGGCTGCGCTGACTGACTTGCGCTCAGCTGGCATCAAGCCGGCGGCGCTTCTTCTCGATACGTCGTTCTCAAGCGATGGATTGTTCGTCGAACCCAAGGGATTCTTGTGTGAGGCGGTGGCGGCAGTGCGCGAAGCCGGCGCGATTTTCATCGCCGATGAAGTGCAGGCCGGATACGGACGCCTAGGCGAAGCGTTCTTTGGCTTTGCGCGTCACGGGATCATTCCTGACCTCGTGACCATGGGCAAGCCGATGGGGGCGGGGCACCCGCTCGCCGCCGTCGCGGGCAAGCCCGATGTTCTCGAAACATTTGGGCGGACAAGCCGGTACTTCAACACATTCGGCGGCAATCCAGTGTCGTGCGCGGCGGGCATGGCGGTGCTCGACGTCATCGAGCAGCAGGATTTGATGGGCAATGCACTGCGTGTCGGAGAGGCGATGCGCGCGGCGATCGCTGATCTGGGGAGCGGCGCCGTCAAAGAGGTTCGTGGCGCGGG
>JADLHI010000295.1 GCA_020848895.1 Hyphomonadaceae bacterium | reverse complement strand
TCTGCTTTGGAAGCCCGGCGCCAACCGCTGATGCGCGGTGGTGTTCATCACATCGATCTTACGGTGAAGGATGTGGCGCGTTCGCGCCCGTTCTACGAAGCGGTGCTCGGGCACATGGGTTATGTGCTCGCGACTGTTTATCCTGACGGCTATTGCGACTTCGATCTCAACGGCGCGCGCTTCTGCTCCATCGGCATACGTGGCGAAAGCGGGCCGAATGCGGGCCGCGTGCACGATCGCTATACGCCTGGTTTGCACCACCTCGCCTGGGAAGCGGAGAGCCGCGCCGATGTCGATGCGCTCTACGCGCTGCTGCGGAAGGTGGGCGCGACCGTTCTCGATCCGCCGGCGGAGTATCCGCAATACGGGCCAACCTATTACGCTGTCTTTTTCGCCGACCCGGACGGTTTGAAGCTGGAATACGTGCACAAGCCTTAGTTTGGACCGCGTGCCTGAAGGCCCGCGATCCAAAACGCCAAGCGGCCCACGCTTTCGCGCGAGCCGCTCTTTTGTTCCGCGAACGATTAGTGCCGCGTGTCGTCGCGATCTTTTTTCAAGGCATCCTTGGCGTCACCGAGCGCTTCGCGGGCTTCGCCTTTGGCTTTATCCATCTTGCCCTTGGCTTCCATGGACTTATCGCCAGTGGCCTTACCGATGCCTTCCTTGATCGCGCCCGACGCCTTATCGGCCGCACTCTTCACGTGCTCTTTGTTCATCTTCATCTCCCGTCTTGGATGAAGAGCGAACGCAAAACAGCAAATGCTAGTTCCGACTACGTGATGTATTGCGCACCGTTCATGGTGAGCGTGGAACCTGTCATGAAACCCGAGCCATCCGACGCGAGGAACGACACCGTGCTGGCGATCTCCTCGGCCTTGCCAAGACGGCCAACGGGAATCGTCGAGATGATCTTCTTCAGCACATCTTCCGGCACCGCCGCGACCATGTCGGTATCGATGTAGCCGGGGCACACGCAGTTCACGGTGATGCCTTTGCTCGCGCCTTCCTGCGCCAGCGCCTTGGTGAAACCAATCATGCCGGCCTTGGCGGCTGAATAGTTCACTTGGCCCGCCTGGCCCTTCTGCCCGTTGATCGAGCTGATGTTGATGATGCGCCCCCAGCCGCGCGCGCGCATGCCTTCGATGACTTGGCGCGTCATGTTGAAACAAGAATCCATGTTTACACGGATGACTTCCGACCATTGCTCATGGCTCATCTTGTGGAAGAAGCCGTCGCGCGTGATGCCGGCATTGTTCACCAGCACGTCGATCGGGCCGAGCTGTTCCTCGACCGCCTTCGCCGCCTTCACGCAATCGTCGAAGTTCCCGACATTGCCTTTGACGACCATGATGCCGAGTTCCTTGGCGGTCGCGTCGGCGGCGGCGTCATTGCCCGAATAGCCAGCCGCGACCTTCATGCCATCGGCCTTCAGGCGCGCCGAAATGGCCTTGCCGATCCCCCGGGTGCCACCGGTCACAAAAGCCACGCGCGTCGTCATGAAGTCCTCCCAGATGTGTTTCGTCTGATGCGAAATCTCTGAGGTCACATTGCCCGAGTTGCCGGGCCTGTCCATACGCGCGAGGGCGCTTTCGAGAGGCGCGGCGGGTTTGCTACATTCCGTGGCGAATGAAGCGCGTGGTGATCCTCTATGCCCTGGGCCTGGCGGCGGGCGCCTTCCTGCTCCAGTGGCTGCAATACAATTACCTCGTCCGGGCGTTTTCGACGGAAATCTACATTGGCCTGATCGCGCTCATCTTCGCAGGGCTTGGCGTCTGGGCCGGGATGCGCTTGGCGCGGCGTCCCGCCTCCGCAACGTTTGAGAAGAACACGGCCGCCATCGCCTCGCTCGGGATCACGCTGCGAGAACAGGAAGTCTTGGCGCTGCTGGCGGCGGGCAAGTCCAACAAGGAAATCGCCGACAAGCTCGGCGTATCGCCCAATACAGTGAAGACGCAGGTCGCGAGCCTCTACCAGAAGCTCGACGTCCAGCGCCGCACCCAGGCGGTGCAGAAGGCGCGCGAACTGGCGCTTATCCCATGACTTTCGTCCGCCGAACGGACGATCTGGACGATTTGGTCCTTTCGGGTGATGGAATTTGCCGCCGCAGCGCGGGCTAGCTCCGCTCAGCACAACGCAAAGGAGCTTGTTTCATGTTCGCAATCGCACTTCGCTACGGCGCCATTTCCGGCGCGATCGTTGTCGCCGTCATCATCGCAGGGATGTTCTACGCCGATGGCATTGGCGGCGGCCATGCCACCACCTCGCTGTGGTTCGGCTACCTCATCATGATCGTGGCGCTATCGACGATCTTCCTGGCCATCCGCGAATACCGGAACAAGAACCTCGGCGGCGTGATCAAGTTCTTCCCAGCCTTCGGCGTCGGTCTCTTGGTCGCGGCAATTGCCGGCGTCGTCTATGTGGCTGCCTGGGAAACGTTCCTGGCGACGACCCACTACCCGTTCATGGAAAACTACACCGCCGCCATGATCCAGGCGCAGCGCGACGCGGGCGTCAGCGGGCCGGAGCTGGATGCCTTCATCGCGGAAATGAACAAGGCGAAAGCCGACTACGCCAACCCACTCTATCGCCTGCCGATGACGTTCATCGAGATATTCCCGGTTGGCTTCCTGATCGCGCTGATCTCAGCGGCGGTGCTCCGCAACCCCAAAGTTCTGCCGGCGCGCACTTAAGGAGCCACCCCATGAAACTCGGTGCATTCTCAATCAGCCTGGCCGTCAAAGACATCGCCGCATCGCGTGCGTTCTACGAGAAGCTGGGCTTCACTGCGTTCGGCGGCAACCAGGATCAGCGTTGGCTGATCATGAAGAACGAAACCACGCTCATCGGATTGTTTCAGGGCATGTTCGAAAAGAATATGCTTACGTTCAATCCAGGCTGGGACAGCGACGCTAAAGCGCTGGAGAGCTTCGACGATGTTCGCGAAATTCAGAAGCAGCTGAAGGCGGCGGGCGTCGCTCCTGCGGCAGAAGCGGACGAGTCAACGAAGGGACCGGCGCACATCGTCGTCGTCGACCCTGACGGCAATCAGATTTTGATCGACCAGCACGTCTAGCCGTTCGCGTTTCGCTTGAGCCTCTCCCCGCTACCGACTAGCCCTATGCGGCAAGTCGGGGGAGTAAGCGGATGTTGGTAGGCATTTTTGTGCCCAGGGCCACGATCATGGGCCAGGGCACCATCGGCACCGGCGCGGCGCTGCTGGCGATCTTGATCGTCGTCGGGATGATCCACGCGTTGCTGGTTGCGGTGTTTTCAGCGATCGCAGCCGCGCTCGTCACCGTGGGCTTGCTCGCAGCCTCTGCTGCGTTTCGCTGGGATGCGAACTTCAAGCCACGATCGCTATTCAACGTGCTGATCAACGCCTTCATGGCGATGACCTTGGTGACCTGGCTGCTCGATTTGGCACTGCACAGCTACTTCTCAGTGCCAACGATGATCGTCGCACTGGATCGGCAATCCTGCGATCCGTACTGCGCTGGATACTCTGGCAACGCGTCCAGCGCGCTGATCCAATCAGTCTCAGACTATTATCGCTACGTCGTCGCTGCGGCGCCGGGCGGCGGCTGGCTGCGCTACATCGCCCAGAACATTCCCGGCTTGCTCGCGTTCGCGTGGGTGCTCGGCAGCGGCGAGCCGGACGCTTTCCAAGACCGCGTTGCAGCGAACATCGCCATGCCGAAACCTGGCGAACGCTTCGCCGCCAACGCCACCGCCCATCTCGGCCGCAATAAGCTCAAGCGGCTGGCGGTGGTGAGCGTCATCAGCGTCGGCGCCGCGCTCGCGGTCGCGTTTCCGGTTTTCGTTCAACTGATGCTAGGGCTACGCGGCTTGGGGCAGTAGGCGTCCGCTTAGCGCTCCACACACAATGCAAGGGTTCGCCACGACGCGCGGGTCAGGCGCTCAAATCCGCTCGGCGCCGTCGACATCGCCAAGACGACGATCGAAGGTTAGCAGCGGAAGATGGCCGTTCTGCCGCGCCGTCTCCAAGATCAGACAATCCGAAAAGCCGAGTTTGGGATGGGCGCGAAAGTGCTCCAATGCACGCGCAACAAGGTGCGCGTCTTGCACGCTCAGCTGCGCATGATCGAGCAACATCTCGACAGCTAACGCAATCTGCTTGGACGAGCGCCTGTAAACAGCATCCAGCACCCACACGGTTTCCGCCAGGACGAGGCGCGATATCCAAGCGCCTTTCTCGATCGCTGCTTCAGCGCGCGCGACCTGCGTGGGATCGTCTCTCGCAACGAGCCGCACGAGCACGTTGGTGTCAATCGCGCGCATGCTTCTTGCGCATGTGAGCGCGCACGCCTTCTTTCAGGTCTTGCAGCGATTTTGGCGCGGGGAGTTCGTCCGCAAATACTGCGGCATGCATCTCAGCCGAACTATACCGTCCAGCGCGGCGCACGAGGATTTCGCCATCCCGCTCCTCCCACTCGATCGCCGAGCCCGGGCCGATTCCGAGCTTCTTACGAATTTCAGCGGGCACAGAAATTTGCCCCTGGGCCGTGAGCTTGGAAGTGACGGACATGAGAAACATTACCATGGTAATGCTTCCGACGCAAGACGACCTTCCGCCCCGGAGAAGGCTCAATCCCAGGGTTCCAGTAGCGATGTCGAGTAGGCATGAACCAGCGCTGGTGAGACGCCATCCACCCGATCTAGCGCTCCACGCACACGGCAATGCCCATGCCGCCGCCGATGCAGAGGGTGGCTAGGCCTTTGCTCTTGCCGCGGCGTTGGAGTTCGTAGAGCAGCGTGGTGAGGACGCGCGCGCCGCTGGCGCCGATGGGGTGGCCGATGGCGATGGCGCCGCCATTGACGTTCACGATGTCAGTGTCCCAGCCCATGTCCTTGTTCACGGCGCAGGCTTGCGCGGCGAAGGCTTCGTTGGACTCGACGAGATCGAGATCGCCGACCTTCCAGCCGGCGCGCTGAAGCGCCGCTTGCGATGATGGGATGGGGCCAGTGCCCATCACCGACGGATCAACGCCGCGCGAGGCCCAGGAGGCGATGCGCGCCAACGGCGTGAGGCCACGCTTCGCGGCTTCATCGGCCGTCATCAGCACCAGCGCAGCGGCGCCATCGTTGATGCCTGAGGCATTCGCCGCCGTCACCGTGCCATCCTTCTTGAACGCGGCGCGCAGTTTGGCGGCGCCTTCGAGCGTTGCATCGTGTTTGATGTATTCGTCGTTCTCGACGATGGTGTCGCCCTTGCGACCCGCGACCGTCACCGCGACGATCTCGTCCTTGAACTTGCCGGCTTTCTGCGCCGCGCTTGCCTTCTGCTGACTGAGCGTCGCGAACTGATCCTGTTGCTCGCGCGTGATCTGCCATTTCTCGGCGACGTTCTCGGCGGTGATGCCCATGTGATACTGGTTGAAGACGTCGGTCAGGCCGTCCTTGATCATGGTGTCGGCGAACGTGACATCGCCCATCTTCGTGCCGGTGCGCAGCATCGCGGCGTGCGGCGAGAGGCTCATGCTCTCCTGGCCACCGGCGACGACGATCTTTGCATCACCCGCCTTCAGCTGCTGGTAGCCGACAACAACGGCGCGGAGGCCCGAGCCGCAGACTTGGTTCAAGGACCAGGCTGGAGCGTCATCGGTGACGCCGGCGGCGCGGCTGGCTTGGCGGGCGGGGTTCATGCCCTGGTTGGCGGTGAGCACCTGGCCCAGCACCACTTCCGACACCTCTTTTGGGTCTACCTTTGCGCGCTGCAGCGCGCCTGTGATCGCTGTCTTGCCCAGTTCGTGGGCGGGCACTGCAGCAAAGGCCCCATTGAACGAGCCTACGGGGGTGCGGGCGGCGGAGACGATGACGATGTCTGTCATGTGGCAGGGCTCCTAGGGCCTTGGGCGAAAAGGGAGACTTCTGAGGTTCCTATCGCACAAGCGCGACGCGAAATCCACGCACGCCGCCTGCCCCGCCACGCCTAAACGGCGGCTCTCTCTTGCATTGCGGCGAAGGAAGCGGGATTTTGGAACAAAGCCCCGCCTTCGCGGGCGCCAAAAATGAAGGCGTTAGCGCTTCGCGCGGATCGCCCAACAAAGAGGGACACCCAAGTGGCGGATACGAGTGGCCCGGCAACGGGGGAAGCGGGCGGCGCTGAGGCTCAGCAAGGCGAGCCGATCGTCATCAAGAAGTACGCCAACCGGCGTCTCTACAACACCGGCGAGAGCAAGTACGTCACGCTCGACGATCTCTCCGAAATGGTGCGCGCCAATACCGACTTCGTCGTGCTCGACGCCAAGAGCGGCGAAGACATCACCCGCTCAGTGCTGACGCAAATCATCTTCGAGCAAGAGAGCAAGGGCCAGAGCATGTTGCCGGTGCAGTTCCTGCGCCGCCTCATCCGCTTCTATGGCGACCAGATGCAAGGCTTCTTGCCGCCCTATCTTGAGATGAGCATGGAAAGCTTCGCCAAGGCGCAGGAGCAGATGCGCGAGAACATGTCGCGCACGTTCGGCGCGTCAACACCGATGGCGGCGTTCGAAGAGCAAGCGCAACGCAACATGGCGCTCTTCCAGCAAGCCATGAAAGTCTGGGCGCCGTTTGCGGCGGGGGGCGGCATACCGGGGATACCGGGGATGACGCCGCCGAAAGCGGGCGCCGGCGAAGACGAAGACAAGGACGAACAGCTCGCCGAACTGCGCCGCCAGATGGAGCAGATGCAAAAGCAGCTCGACCTGATGGCCAAGCGCTAGGGCCGCTTATAGGCCGCCAGCGCCTTTGACTCGCGCATCCACGCCGACAAGTCCGCGTCAGGCCGCATATCGAGCGCGAGCAAGGTCAATTCCAAAGCATCGGCTTGCGCTGCTTCCAGGGCATCTCTTTTTCGAGCTGCCCCGCGAGGCGCAAGAGCGTGGCTTCGTCGGCGTAGCGGGCGGTGAACATCATGGCGATCGGCAGGCCGCTTTGGCTTTGATGCAACGGCAGCGATAGCGACGGCTGGCCGGTCATGTTGAACGGCGGCGTGAAGCCGAAGGTCGCGGCCTGACGGCGATCGAACTCTTTGAGATCATGCATCAGCGTATCGAGATAATCGACGCGCGGGACGTTGGTGCTGAGCACCGGCGTCAACCACACATCCCAGGTTTCGAACTTCTGCAGAATTTGCCGGTTCATCAGGCGCAATTGCTGCCAGCCCCAGCCTGCATCTTGCGCGCTGAGCTTCTTGCCCGCCTCATAGGCGCGCCGCGCCAGGCCCTCAATCTCGTCGCCGGGTTCGTGCCCTTTGACCTCAACCCAGCGCTTGATGCTGGCCGAGAAGTTCGCGGCCGAGACGAGCCCCTGGGCGCGATAAAGCAGGCGATAGTCGATCCCCAACCCCTCCTCGCGCACGTCGTGACCGAGTTTCTTCAACGTTTCGGCGGTGCGTTCGAGGGCGGCGCGTATCTCTGGATCGATGGGCTTGCCGCTCGGCGTTTCGCTGGAGAACGCGACGCGCAACTTGCCGGGTGAGCGTGCGATCTCTTCGAGGTAGGGCCGCTCCTTCGCCGGGTAGGCAAATGGGCTTGCGGGTTCTGGATAGCCGGTCGCGTCCAGCATGGCGGCGCTGTCGCGCACGCTGCGCGAGACGACGTGATCGACGCTGAAGCCGATGGCGCGGTCGGTATCGTTTACCCCGTTCGGATTGCGGTCGCGCGTAACCTTAAGTCCAACCAGGCCGCAGCACGCAGCTGGAATGCGGATCGAACCCAAGCCATCGCTCGCATGCGCGAGCGGCACGATGCCGGCCGCAACCGCGCTCGCGGCGCCGCCTGATGAACCACCAGAGATGTGATCGGTGTTCCAAGGATTGCGGCAGGGGCCGAGCAGCGCCGACGTCGTCACCCCGGGAATGCCGAACTCCGGCGTGTTGGTCTTGCCGGCCAGGACGACGCCGGAGGCGCGATAGCGCTTCGTCAGTTCACTATCTTCAGCGTCGGCGTCTACCTGCGCGAAGCGGCTAGCGCTCGTGCGCGGCCATCCCTTAACGCGCACGCCCAGATCCTTGATCAGAAATGGCACGCCTTTGAACGGGCCGTCAGGCAATGCGCCCGCCGCTGTTGCCCGCGCTTCGTCATAGGCTTTGTAGACGACGGCGTTGAGTTTGGGGTTGTGGCGCTCGATCCGTTCGATCGTGGCTTCGAGAAGCTCCGCCGGCGTCGCGTCACGATTGCGCACCAACTCCGCCAGCCCGAGCCCGTCATAGTCCGCAAAGTCCCGCATGCGCGCCTCCCATGATGGCTAACGCTAGCGGTTAATTTCCGTTTGGCACGTGAAATGCAGAAATTGCGGCATGAGCGCAGCTGCCGCCTCCGTGCACGCACTCGACGCCGACTTCGAAGAAGTCGGCGAGCAACGGCGGACGGACCGGCGCCAAAGCGATCGCCGCGCGCCGCGCTTGAAGCTCGACCCGCTGTTTGCGGCGACACTCGTCAACCAGATTGCCCGCAGCGAAGACACGCGCACACATGGTTACGCGCGGCCCTGGCGCGGTCCGCGCGCCGGCATTGTGGTGAACGTACGCGCTTAAAGCCCGAAGGTTGGATCGCGGGCCTCCTGGCCCGCATCGGCGCTCAAGCCAACGTCCGCGTTTACAGCCTCGTGCGTTAAATTCGACGCGAGCGTAATCTGGACCGCCGGCGCCCTCGCCGGCACGGCGCCGCGGCTACCGACACATGCTGGCGCTTGTTCGATCAAGCGCAGGCCGGCGAGGGCGCCGGCGGTCCAGATGCTTAGCCGGCGGCCTTCTTTTTCGACGCTTCGAATTCCGCCAGCCAAGTATCGATGGCGTCGAGCCGCGCTTCGATGCTCTCGATGCGATCGCCCGTGTCGGCGCCGGGGGCGGACTCGCGCACTGCCACGCCGCTGCGGATGGTGACTTCCAGCAGATCGGTTTCGAGCACACGCGCGAACTCAGCGAGTTCAGCCGCCGTTGGTGAGCGCTCGTTGGTAAAGATGCGATGCAATTCACTACGTTCGATGCCGGCGGCGACGGCCAAGCCAACACGATCGGTGCCGCGCGCGGTCAGGCGTTGATCAAACCAGTCGGCATCGAAGAAAAGCGCCATTCACTCACCCAGCATCAAGCGAAGCATAGCCCGGCGCCGAACCTGCAGGTGGGCGTCGAACCATGGCTTCGTTCATCATCCCCCGATTCGGCCGCTGGCTCGACTTCACGATCGCTCTCGCCCTCGGTTTGTGGTGCATGTGAGTAAGGGACTGGGTGTTGGGGACTAGGGACGAGAAAAGGGCGCGAACCCTGGCGGTCGCGCCCTAATCCCTAGTCCCGAGAACCTCGTCCCTAATCAGTGTTGACCCGCGAATTCCACGTCGCGGCGGGCCGAGATGATCGTCACCACCACGCCGGCGAGTACGTCCAAGAGCGCCATCACCAGGATCACGAAGAAGGTGCTGGTGGCGAACGCCGGGTGCAGCAGGAACTCGACCAGGCAGATGATGAACACCAGCATCGAGAGCGCGTGATTGAAAATCGCGGCCGTGCCGGTGGAGGTTGATTTCAGAAGCTCAATGAACAGCAGGATGAGCGCGAGCAACACGAGCACGTCGCCGAACGCAACGGTCCACTCGGCGCCAGACGCCATTGGCATGCGGATCCACGCATCCTGCAAGTGCTGACGCACGCCCGCGCCATCGCCATTGGACGACGCGGTCGCGCCGAACGCCCAGATGTTGTACGTCAGAACCGGGATCAGGATCAGCGGAAAGACGTTGAAAATGGCCCCCATGGGACTCCCCTGCTGTTGCGTGCGAGACCGACGCCCCCGCGTCGCCGCTGTTTGTAATGCCAATCGTTCGCCCGGGTCGACACGATCATTCATAGCTCGTCGGTTCCCCCCGGCAATCGAGCCCGGCTTCTAAGCCACATAACGCCCCACAGGTCCGTCATGTTCGCGGCCAGTCTGCCGAGATTCGTGTATTTCGAGCGACCCGCGCTCCGTTGTCGATGATTAACCTCCAAAAACTCCACTGCATAGCCTTCGCGCAGCATCAGTGCGGCCATGAAACGGTGCATGTGGTCGAAATATGGGAGGCGCAAAAAAGCGTCACGTTTGAACACCTTGACGCCCGAACCGCTGTCCACGGCGTTGTCCTTCAGGGCCGCGCGGCGGATGTTGTTGGCGATGCGCGATGCAGCGCGCTTGCTCCAATTGTCCCGACGCTTGAGGCGGTTCCCGGCTACCATGCCCAAATTCGGCGGCGCTTCGGGGCGCGTCAGCTTGGCCAGAAGCTTCGGCAAATCGGCCGGATCGTTCTGCCCATCGCCATCCAAAGTGCCGATCACCGGCGCCCGCGCCGCCAGCACGCCACTACGGACAGCGCGGCTTTGGCCGG
Organism: Hyphomonadaceae bacterium; assembly: GCA_020848895.1. Classification (GTDB taxonomy): domain Bacteria; phylum Pseudomonadota; class Alphaproteobacteria; order Caulobacterales; family Aquidulcibacteraceae; genus Vitreimonas. Next base: position 9,442 of record JADLHI010000295.1, on the reverse strand, counting down.
CATTGCTGCGATGCCCGAGCACCCGCAACGCAGGCATTTCCGCCTTAAGCGCCGCAAGCTCGGCGCGGGTATCGTCACGGCTCGCGTCGTCGACGAAAATCATCTCGTAGCTGCGCCCATCGAGCACGGCTGCGATCTCACGTGCGAGGTCGGCCGCATTGCCTTCCTCGTTCATGACCGGGACCACCACGCTGAATTCGATACTCTCGGCCAAATAGGTCCCCGGGGGGTGAAAAGCGGGGTCTCTTAGCCGCTCCTGGGCCATGAGGCGAGTGGGCGCACCCGCCAGGGCTGCAAACCGTCACACTGATCCGCCAAATAGCGACCCTCGATGGCCTCTCCCGCCTCTCCTGCCCTCTTTGATCAGTTCGCCCGCGGTTGGCGCGGCTATGTGCTGATCGCGCTGATTGCGCTGACCAGCGGGCTGATGGGCGCGATGCGCGTGCCCGTCACCGACATCGACGAAGCCCGCTTCGCGCAAGCGACCCGGCAGATGATCGAGACGGACGACTACATCCGCATTCGCGTTCAGGACGCCGAGCGCAACCGCAAACCGGTTGGCATCTATTGGCTGCAAGCCGCCTCGGTGAACGCGCTGCATCCGTTGGTGGAGCGGCTGAACACGATCTGGCCGTATCGCTTGCCATCGGCGCTCGGGCTGGTGCTTGCGAGTTTGGCGACGCTTTGGGCGGGTACGGTGTTGTTCGGGGCGCGCACCGGTTTTGTCGGTGCGGCGATCTTTGCTGTGGGTTTGCTCGCAGGCGTCGAAGGCATGCTGGCGAAAACCGACGCGGTGATGACCGGCTTCTCGGCGCTCGCCTTCGCTGCACTGGTGCAATTGCGCGCGGGCACGACGCGACCGCGCATCGTGGCGCTGGTGTTTTGGACGGGCGCCGGTTGCGCGTTCATGATCAAGGGTCCGCTGACCCTGATCGCGGCGACGCTGACGCTGACTGTGCTTTGGTTCTGGGAGCGGCGCGCGGCATGGATGAAGCCGTTGGCGTTTTGGCCGGGGCCGTTGCTCGCTCTTGCGATCACGCTGCCTTGGCTCATCGCCATCGGCATTGTGACCGACGGGCGCTTCTACTCCGACCTCTTGCTGCGCGAAGTCGGCCCCAAGCTTGTTGCCGGTGGCGATCACCGGCACGGCGGCATCATCGGATATCACTTGCTTTGGCTGCCGTTGCTGATCTTTCCGGCTACCTACGCGCTTCCCGCGGCTGCGCGCCTGAGTTGGAGCGCCATTCGCGCGCCGCGTAACGATGAAGCAAGCGCGGCTTTTCGTATCTTGCTTGCGTGGGCCGGTTCGATTTTTCTGTTCTTCGAACTACTGCCGTCAAAACTTATTCACTACACGCTCCCCGCCTATCCGGCGATTGCACTCATGTGCGCGGCCGGACTCTTCGCCATGCGCGGCAAGCGATGGCGCACCGCACACCCCGCGGGCTTGGTGCTGTTCGGCGTGTTCGGCGCGCTCATCGTGGTGCTAATGGCGTTCGTTTCGACGTACATGCCGGGCGATCTCGCCGATGCGGGCATGCGGCGCGCAATCGCGACCGGTTTGATCGGCGCGTTGGCGCTTGGCGCGGCCATCGTCGGCCTGATCTTGCTTCGCCGCCCGACTGCCCGCGCGGCCGTTCTGGTCGTCTGCGCGCTCGTGTTTTCGTTCAGCCTGCGCGAGCGGTTGTTGCCAGAAGCCCGCTCTTTGTGGGTCAGCACCGAGGCCGCCGCTGCGATGACACGCGCGCGCCTCATGCCGCGCGAGGATGAACGCTTTTGGATCGTTGGCTACGAACAGCCGAGCCTGGTGTTTCTCACCCGCACCTGGGTAAAGCTCGTCGAGATCGAGAATGTGGCCGACACGCCCATTCACGCAGGCGACGGCATGATCATCGAGGGGCGGGTCTTCGAGCAAGCACAAGCGGCGCTCCGAACACGCGGGCTTGAGTTTGAACCGGCGGAACAACCAGCGCGCGGCATGGCGATTGGACGCGGCGAGTACATGACGCTCAACATTGGCCGCGCGCGCGCGATTGCTAGCGGCGCGCCGGCGGGCGCCCAGCAACAAAATCCCTAAGCGCCAGCAGCACTGCGAGTGCAGGGCCAGCGACGCGTGCAAACGCCTTTTCTATCGGCGTCTTGGCGCTCTTCACCGCAAACCGCGTCAGTCCCTGCACTTTGCGGCTCTTGCGCGCCTGCGCGTATTCGAACTGCACACCCGATGCATCGGGCTGAAACAGCACGCTGCCGCCGGCCGCGGCCGCACGCCGGCAAAGATCAAGATCGGCGCAATCGGTATCGAATTGTTCGTCGAAGCCGCTCAGCGCGGTGAAGTCGTTGCGCGGAATGAGCATCAGCGCGCCCGACACGGCGCCGACTTTCGTCGCTGCGTCCTCTTTTCGGGCGCGCGCGGGCTTCGCGGGCCACTCCACCGCCACCGCGATCGCCGAAAATGTGTTGAGCGAACCCGCGCGCGCGGCTTGCCGCTCGCGGCCGTCAAGATCGAGCAGACGCCCGCCGACGATCCAAGGCCGCTGCGCGCCGCCGCCCGCCGCCGCCAAACGCGAAACGGCGCCGCGCTGCAAGACAACATCGGCATTCAAGAACAACAGCCAGCGCCCAAGCGCAGCCTCTGCGCCAACATTCGCCGCCGCCGCCGTGCTCAGACTTGGATCGACTTTGACAACATGCACGTCACGCCGATCAGCTTCGAAAGCGCGCAGCGTCGATGAAATTTCTTCGGGGTTGTCGTGATCGACGATGACCAGATCGTCGATCCACTCTTCCGCCAGCGCGCTGCGCAAACAAAGATCAAGCGGCGCGCGGCCGGACGAGTTGGGCCGAACCTTATGCGCCACCACGATGGCGGAGACGCGCGCTTGCAATGCAGCGGATGTCGACCTTGCGCGTGATGGATACCGATCCAACGCCTTCTCCGCCCCCAACCCCGGCTATCCTGGATTGCAGTGACGTTGTCTGTAAAGACGCCGCGCCACCACAATCCAGAACTTGAGCCATTACTGGCGCTTCAGGTCGGGTGGCGTCGCCTCTGCGACAAGGGCCTCTTGTGCAGCTGCGAGCGACATCGCCTGCTGCTCCTGGCTGCCGAAGCGCCGAATGGCGACACCGCGCTCCTCGGCCTCTTTTTTGCCGACGACCGCAATCACTGGCACCTTCTGCAGCGAGTGCTCCCTGATCTTGTAGCCGACCTTCTCATTGCGCACGTCGAGTGCAACGCGCAGCCCGGCCTGGCGTAGCGTTTTGGCCACATCCTCGGCGTACGCATTTCCATCCGACGTAATCGTCGCGACCACCACCTGCACAGGCGCCAGCCACATTGGGAAGGCGCCGGCGCAGTTTTCGATCAGGATGCCGATGAAGCGCTCAAGCGAGCCTAGGATCGCGCGGTGCAACATGACGGGGCGATGCTTTTGCCCATCCTCAGCGACGTATTCGGCATCAAGACGATCCGGCAGCTGATAGTCGAGTTGGATCGTGCCGATTGTCCATTCGCGGCCGATGGCGTCCTTCACCGAGAAGTCGAGCTTCGGCGCATAGAACGCGCCATCGCCTTCAGCGATCACAGGCTCAACGCCCGCCGCGCGCGCGGCGTTCAACATCTGCGCTTCGGCTTTGTCCCAAAACTCATCCGAGCCGACGCGCATTTCGGGGCGCGTCGCCAGCGCGATCTTCTCGCTCTTCATGCCGAAGTCCGCGTGGATCGAGGCGGCGAGCTTGATGAAGCGCGTCGTCTCTTCTTCGATCTGGTCTTCACGGCAGAAGATGTGGGCGTCGTCCTGGGTGAAGGCGCGCACGCGCATCAGGCCGTGCAGCGAGCCTGACGGCTCGTAGCGGTGACACGCGCCGAACTCGGCCATGCGCAGCGGCAGGTCGCGATAGCTCTTCTGGCCGAACTTGAATATCTGCACGTGACCCGGGCAGTTCATCGGCTTCAGCGAAAGCGTTTCCTCTTCCACCGTCTCGCAGACAAACATGTTCGGGCGATACTTGTCCCAGTGTCCGGATTTTTCCCAGAATACGCGGTCGAGCACTTGCGGCGTGCGCACTTCGATATAGCCCGCGGCGTCTAGGCGACGGCGCATGTACGCTTCGATCGTGCGCCATAGCATCAGGCCTTTTTCGTGCCAGAACACCATGCCGCGTCCCTCTTCCTGCATGTGGAAGAGATCCATCTGGCGGCCAAGTTTGCGGTGGTCTCGCTTCTCGGCTTCTTCGAGGCGCAGCAAGTGTTCTTCGAGCTGCTTCTCGTCGGCCCAGGCCGTGCCATAGATACGCTGCAGCTGCTGATTGTTCTGATCGCCGCGCCAGTAGGCGCCCGCCAGCTTCATCAGCTTGAAGGCTTTGCCGAGCTTGCCCGTTGAAGGCAAATGCGGCCCGCGGCAAAGATCGCCCCACTTGTCGCCGTGCGAATACACCGTGATCGGCTCGCCCGGCTTGATCACTTCATCGATCGTCTCGGCCTTGTAGATTTCGCCAAGCGATTTGAAGTGCGCGATGGCGTCTTCTTTTTTCCAGACCTTACGAATGATCGGCAGATCGGCATCTACGATCTCCTTCATGCGCTTTTCGATCTTCTCGAAATCGTCCGTGGAGAACGGCTCGGCGCGGGCGAAGTCGTAATAGAAGCCATCCTCCGTCACCGGGCCGAACGTCACCTGCGTGCGGGGGAAAAGCTCCTGCACAGCCTGCGCCATCACGTGCGCCGCGTCGTGGCGTAGCACTTCAAGGCCATCGGGGCTGTCGCGCATCACCAGTTCGAACTTGCCGCCGCCTTCGAGCGGACGCGTCAAGTCCCACCACGCGCCGTCGATCTTGGCGGCGACGACTTTCTTGGCGAGCGATTTTGAAATGCCTTCGGCAACTGCGAGCGGCGTCACGCCATCGTCGTAACTGCGCTCAGCACCATCGGGAAATTTGAGAGAAATGCTCATGATTTTGACTCTGTTGATTCAGTTTCAGCGCCCCCTCTCCCTTGCGGAGAGGGGGGTGGGGGTGAGGGGCGTTGAGGCATCGTGGTGGCGGCAGAACTTTCACCACCGCGCGTGGTAGTTGGCCCCTCACCCGGCGCGCTATCGCGCGCCACCCTCTCCGCCTCGGGATCGCTTTGCGATCCCGCTTTTCTTTGAATCGCCGGCCGCGCAGCGGCCGGTGGGGAGAGGGTTTCAGGAGGAGGCCTGTAGCCGCCTTTCCAGTCGCCGTAGCGCCACGGACGCCACCAGGAGTTCGGCTTGATCTCGCGTGGCGCGGGGTCCCAGCCGTGTCCGCCCCAGGGGGCGCAGCGGCACAGACGGGCGCCCGCCATCCAGCTTCCCGCCCACGCGCCATGCATGCGCACACAATCAGCGGCGTACGCGGAACACGTCGGCCGATAACGGCACGCATTGCCGATGAGCGGCGAAAGCGTCCATTTGTAGAGCTGGATAAGGCCTAAAAGGCCCCGGGCTGGCAGGCTCGGCGACATGATAAACTACAGCGATTTGTTGGTTTCAGGATCGGGCCCAGGCGCAGCCGCTGCGGCGCGCCCAATCTCGCGCCGCCGGCTTTAGAAGGTCGTAGTCGTGATAACGCGCCGGTTCATGGCGCGAACATAGCTGCTTTGGCCGTTTGGCTCAAGCCGCGCCTGCCCCGCGATCGACGCGGCGGCATTGGACTTGGGTGAAGGCGCCCCAGCATTCGAGATAGGCAGCGCCTGGCATGTCGACGGTGAATTTCGAGGCGACGTAGTAATTGTCGTACCGCCCCTGGCCGGCGACGAAGCCGGTGACGAAATCGACAACGCTATCGAGCGAGATGCCGGTCTGAGCCTGCACCTCGCCCGTTTGCTGTTGCGCTTCGGTTTGCATGAAAGCGCGCGCTGCTTCTTCATGCTTCTCGCGCGTCGGCACGGTGAAATACGCGGCCACGCCGATCAGGATCAAAAGCAGCAGAATGCGCATGTTAACCGCCCGTGCGCGCGTCAGCGGCGCGGTCGCACTGCACTTGCGTGAACGCGCCCCAGCAGGTGACGACCGGCTGACCGTCGAGCGTGACGTTGTACTTCGCGGCGACGTAGTAATTGCTATAGGCGCGATCGCCAGCGAGCGTCGTCGCCACGCTTTCAAAACCCTGCGAAACGTTTTGCGGATCGCTCAACACCGCATCAGCGCTCTCGCGCATGACCGACTCCGCCGGCTTGGTGAAATAGCCCGCGACGCCGGCGATGATCAAAAGCAGCACAATCCATTTCATAGAAGCGTCCTCCCAGGGGTCCCAAGTTCCCAAGGCTAGCCGCTAATCTCGTCCGCCGAAAGCCGTCAGCTGGCTTTGCGGCGCTTGGTAACAGCTGGAGGCGCAAAAGACGCCGAGAGTTTCTTCGGCGCCACGGCGCGCCAGCTCTCGTCCAGATAGTCGATGAGCTTGTCCATGGGCGCCTTGGCCTTGGCGCTGAAGCGAAAGCTGATCCAGCCGGAGCGGCCAAGGCCATAGCCGGTCCGCTCCGCGCCTTTGATGGCGAGCGCCTCGTCGTTGCGGAACGGCAGCTTCATCGAGGCCGACCAGCCGCCGCCCTCTTCGTCATCGCCCATGAACAAGAACGCCTTCTTGCCCATGACCTTGAACGCGCTGTGCCCCCACGGAAAGTCTTCGACGGTATCGGGAAACGCGAGCGCGGCTTTGCGCAGCGCCTTCGCCAGCGGATGCTTCAGCTTCGGCGCGGCGCTCATTCTTCGGCGCCCATGCAAAGCCGGTTTTCGTCGGCGGAAACCGCATCAGCGGCGATACTCACGCGTGCAACGTCAAAGCACACGGGCGTTGCTTCGCGCGAACGGGTGCACTCGCTGCCGGCGGCGCTGTGTTGGCACTCGAAACCGGCGGCGGTGAGGTCCGCGATCAACGCAGAGGGCAGCTCGCTCTGCGCATAGCGCTCGGCGACGTACGCCGGCGCGTTCGCGACAAGCGCCTCAACCGAAAACGCCGCGCGCGTTTGTGCGGCGCTCACGCCGGCGCAGGTGAAGACGCACAAAGCAAGGATCGCAACTGTTTTCATGGATCGAGTAAGCCTGCGTTTGGAGGGGTTGGATAGACCCATTCGCTAAGCATGCGGCGGATCGTCGTTTTCGCGCTCTTCGAGTTTCTTGGCGTCCTTGGCTTCGATGACATGCTGCGCCGAAGGATTGGTGATGACGTTCATTTCCATCAGCATTGAACTCATCGCGCCGGTTTGAGCCTTCTTGCGCCGCCAATAAATCCAGCCGCGCTCCTCGGCCCAAAGCGCCAGGCGGTCGATCATAAAAAGCGTCACGACAACGCCGCCAATCCAGAGTGCGGCGGCGAGCATCAGGCCGCTTTCTTCTGCGCTTGATCAAGAGCTTCGACGGCAGCGTCGAAGGCCAGCATCGTGGACGCGTGGCGGGCGGGGTAGTCGCGCACGCCTTCGAGATGGCGCAACTCCCAGAAGCGCCCCGCCGGCGGCGGCCCCTCGCCCTTCAGCATGGCGCGCAAGCCATCGCGCGCGTCGCGGATTTCCTTCGGCGTGGCGCCGATCGCGTGCATCGCCAGCACCCCAGTCGAGGCTTGGCCCAGGGCGCAAGCTTTCGGGTGAACGGCGATGTTGGTCACGACGCCGTCCCTCAGCGTCAGTTCAACCGTGACGACCGAGCCGCAGACGCGGCTGACCTTGGTGGCCGCGCCGTCCGGCGCGTCCAGGCGCCCGACATGGGGGATGTCCGCCGCCAATTCCATGATCCGGGGGTGATAGAGATCGTCCATTCGCCCTTATGTGGCCTTCCTTCGAGGGCAAGCAACGGGCAAAATCGGCCCTTCGGAGCAGCGGCATGTTGAGACGCACTTTGTTGATCAGCGCGCTTGGCGCATGGCCAGCGAGCGTGTTTGCGCAAACCCCGGCGGGCCAGCAGCCGGCCGCAACGCCGCCAGCCGCGAACCAAACACCGGGGCCGATCACGCCCACAAACGCGCTCGAATATGCGTTTGTCTCGGCGCTGAACAACGAAGGCATGCGGCCGATTTTCCGGCGCTATCTGATGGAGACGCATGTCGCGCTGGCGCTGACGACGGCGGACGACAACTCGCCGCCGCGGCGCGTGCGTGTGCGTGACGACTTCACCGCCGGCGCAATCTTCACCAGCGAAGAGCGGCTGACGCACGCGCTTGGCGCCGATGCGCCGCACATCATGATCAATGGCCGCGCCGCGCTAACGCGCCTCGTTGGCGGCAATGTGGTGATCAATCCCGGCTACGTGCCGATGCTGACGCTCGAGCCGGCGGATGTCGCGGCGTATCTGATGACGCCTGGCGAAAGTTCATCCGGGCCCACCCAATAGCCCGTCATTGCCGCAGCGGCGATCGTAGAGGCCGCGCGGACGCGTCAGCGTTTCGCCATCGGCAAACAAATGCACTTGCCAGGTGTGCGTGCAGCCGTTCGCGGTGGTGGTCTTGCGGCACACTTGGGCGGGCGGATCGCCGCGATTGCCTTCAGCGCGCGGCGGCGCGGCGCCGCAATTGAATTCGTTGCGGCGAAGGTCGGATGACACAGCGGCGACCGGCAGGCCGGCGCCGTAGCGGCCCGCTACGCCTTGCTGGAAAGCCTCAAGCGTCGCCGCCTCCGAGGCGTTGCGCCAATCGCCGAGGCTGATCGGCGCTGTTGGGATGGCCGCAGGTCCGGTTGGGCCCGGCGTTGCTGCGCCCGGCAAGGTTTCGCAAGCGCCCACCAGCAGAGCCAAGCTGACGGCGATCGTACGTGCGTGTTTCATAACCCTCACCCGTTGGCGCCAAGGCACATCTGCTCGAAGCCGGCGACCGGCTCGCGCGAGCCGCGCTCAAGCACAACATACCAGTCAAACGCGCATTGGCGCTCCATGATTTCGATGCGGCAATCTAGCCGCCGTTCGTCCTCACAAGAAAAGCCGTTGGCTTCGAGGCTGGCGCGAAGTTCGGCGTTCGTCTGATTGGCGAAGCGCTGACGGATCTGGGTTTGGAAGGCCGGCGCATAGACCGCCGGATCGGCGCGCCGCCATTGGCCGAAATCGACGCCGCCGCGGCCAGCCCCTTCGGGCGGCGCGGTCTGACCGGCCGCTGCCGGCGGGCGCTCCGCAGTTCCGCGCTGGACGGGAAATGGCGATGGACCGCTCGCAGCTTCCTCCGCTGCGCCACCGCCGCCAGCGGCGCACGCGCCAAGCAATGCAACCAAAGCCAAGACCATTACCCGCATGCGTTTTCCTTCGTTCTCCCCACACTTGGCTGCTTAGTCGGGGCGGAGGGCATCTTCAAGGCGGTGTGGTAAGCAGCGCGGTATGAAGAAGACGCCTGACAAGACACGCGCGCCAACGCGGGCCGAAGGCAAGTGCCTGTGCGGCGCGGTGGTGGTCGAGATCGCCGTGCCGGCGCAATGGGCCTGGCACGATCATTCGCCGTCGACACGGCGCGC
>JADLHI010000294.1 GCA_020848895.1 Hyphomonadaceae bacterium | reverse complement strand
CGTTCCATTGCGGCGGCCTCACCGTGAACATGGCGCCGGGTGAGTGCTGGATCTTCGACACCTTCTCGCGTCACCGCGTCATCAACGACGCCGAGCGCAAGCGCATCCACCTCGTCTGCGACACTGTTGGCGGGGAGGGCTTCTGGAATCTCGCCGCCGCGGGCCGTCTGCCCGAACGCGAAACGCCAGGCTGGGCCATGCGCGCGTTTGAGCCACACGGCGCGACGCTCGATCAACTCGAATATGAGAGCCAGAATATGCCCGTGGTGATGACGCCATGGGAAATCCAAGGTCACATCGATTTTCTGTTCCGCGAAGCCGCGCAACAGCATCCGCAATTCCAGCACGTCGCGCACGTTGCATCGCACTTCACGCACGTCTGGCGCGCGCTGTGGTCGACCTATGGCGAGTCTAGAGCGGGCTGGCCGCGCTATCGCAAGGCGGTGGATGAATTTCATCAACAGATCCGGGCCGCGCGCGCGAGCGAAGTGAAGCTCCGCAACGGCTCCGATCTGTACGCGACCATCACCGCGTTGATCGTCGCGCCTGCGCTGCGCGACAAGGAAGAAGACATCGCGGGCGAGACGCGCCCCGATGTCGCGCCCGTCGCTGCGCCAAACATCAGTACGGGCGGCGCCGATCCGCGTTTCGATCGGCCGATCTTCATCGTGAACCCGCCGCGCTCGGGATCGTCGCTTCTGTTTGAAACGCTCGCGCAAGCGCCGAACCTCTTCACGGTCGGCGGCGAAAGCCATCAGATCGTCGAAGGCGTGCGCGGCCTCGGCATTCCGGCGGCGAATTTCGACTCCAATTGTCTCGATGCAAGCCATGCGCGGCCTGAGATCGTCGCCGTGCTTCGCGATCGCTTCGAGCAGCAATTGCGCAATCGCGACAACGCCCCTCCCGGCGCCGGCCGCATTCGGATGCTGGAGAAAACGCCGAAGAACGCGCTCCGTATCCCGTTCCTCGCGAAGGTGTTTCCCGAGGCGCGCTTCATCTATCTTTACCGCGATCCACGGCAGGTGCTGTCGTCGATGATGGAAGGTTGGGAGTCCGGCAAGTTCGTCATGTATCCAAACCTGCCTGGTTGGACGGGCGAGCGCCCATGGTCGTTCTTGCTGACACCCGGCTGGCGCGATCTGAACGGCAAGCCGCTCGAACAGCTTGTTGCGGGGCAGTGGACGTCGACGATGCAAGTGCTGCTCGATAGCCTCGATCAACTGCCCGCCGATCGTTGGACGCCGGCGCGCTACGATGCGCTGCTCGCCGATCCCAACGCCGAGATCGCGCGCCTGTGCGAGGCTGTCGACCTCGAATGGGATCGTACGCTTGGCAAGGAATTGCCGATCGCGCGCCACACTGTCTCTAAGCCCGACTCCGACAAGTGGCGCGGCCGCGCCGAAGAGATCGAATCCGTGTTGCCCTCCATCGCGGCGATGCTCGAACGCGCGGCGAAAGCCGCCGAACGCTGACGCACTCGCATGAGCGCGGTCCCCGGGGTCATCAACGAAGCGCTGAAAGCGATGCGGAGTGAACCGGCGCGCGCCGCCACGCTTCTGCGCGCTGCTCTGCAACAAGATCCGCAAAACTTCGATGCCGGATTGCTGCTCAGCGAGGCCCTGCGCCTGGTTGGCGATTTGCGGGGCGCGCGGGCCGTCATCGCGCCGATAGCGACGGCAAATCCGCGGCACTTCGGCGCTCAGCGTCAGCTCGGGGTGATCCTTGCGGCCAATGGCGCGGCGTTGCCATCTTCGCTTGCACTGCGCGCCGCCGCCGAACTCAATCCGGCGCACCCGACGATCTGGCGTGATCTTGGCGATCAACTCACGCTTGCTGGCGACTCTCCTGGCGCACAAGCCGCTTACCTGCGCCACGCCGCGTCGCGAACGATGGACCCCGCCTTGGTCCCAGCGGCGGAGCATTTGCGCGCAGGCAATCACGCCGCGGCGGAAGCGTTGTTGCAGGCGCACGTGCGCAACCACCCGACGGATATCGTCGCGCTGCGGATGCTCGGTGAGGCTCAGGCGCGTGCGAGCGCCACGGCCGAAGCGGAGCAAACCATGCGCCGCATCATCGCCCTCGCACCGGCTTTCCAACCGACACGCCATGACTTGACGCTGATGCTCAACGCGCTTGGACGGACCGAGGACGCCCTGCAGGAAGCGCGCAATCTGCTGGCGATCGATCCAAAGAATGTCGGCTCGCGCCGAGCGCTGGCGGCGGTTCTGAACAGTGCCGGCGAGTACGATGAAGCGCTGGCGATCTACGACAAGCTGCTTGAGGAAGATCCCACTCGCGCCGCCACATGGACGACTGTCGGTCACATCCAGAAGACGCTCGGCGACAGTGAGCGCAGCATCGAAGCGTACAGACGCAGCATCGCGCTCGCGCCGGAGAGGGGCGCGGCCTATTGGGGCCTCGCCAATCTGAAGACGGTTCGCTTCACCGAAACCGAGATCGCCTCGATCCGTGCGCTCCTCGGGCGCAATGATCTCGCCCCGGAAGCGCGAATCGATCTGTTCTACACCCTCGGCAAAGCGCTCGAACAGCATCGTGACGTCGCCGGCGCATTCGCAGCTTATAGCGAAGGCGCATCGGCGCGCTCGAAAATGCATCGCCACGATGGCGAGCAGCTTTCGGCGTTCGTCACCGCTTGCATCTCGCAGCACGATGCCGAATTCTTCGCAACGCGAGCCGGAAGCGGAGATATTGCGCCCGATCCGATCTTCATCCTGGGGTTGCCGCGCTCGGGGTCGACGCTGGTGGAGCAAATCCTTGCGTCGCACTCGCTCGTCGAAGGCACGATGGAATTGCCGGACCTGAGCAATCTCGCACGAAGTCTGGGCGCGAGCTATCTCGAAGCGCTCGACGGAGCCGACGCTGCGAAGCTCGCGGAAGTCGGCGCTAGTTTCTTGCGTACGACACGCCGACGTCGCACGCCTGGAACGCCGTTCTTCATTGATAAGATGCCCAACAATTGGACGCATATCGCGCTGATCCAATTGGCGCTGCCGAACGCGAAAATCATCGACGCGCGCCGTCATCCACTCGCGTGCGGCTGGTCTTGCTTCAAGCAGCATTTCGCCGCCGGCCAAGATTTCAGCTACGACCTGACTGACATCGGCCGTTACTACGCAGATTACGTGCGCCTGATGGCGCACTATGATGATGTGCTTCCGGGGCGGGTTCATCGCGTCATTCACGAACACCTCGTCACCGATCCGGAGCCACACATCCGAGCGCTGCTCGACCATTGCGGCTTGCCGTTTGAAGAGCAGTGCTTGCGGCCGCACGAAACCGAGCGCGCGGTGCACACGGCGAGCGCTGAGCAAGTGCGCCAGCCGATAAGCGCCAAGGGGCTCGACGATTGGCGGGCGTTTGAGCCGTATCTCGATCCACTGAAAAAGGCGCTCGGCCCCGTGCTCGACGCATATCCAGACGCGCCGAGATGAGCGCGGAATTGCTTCGTGCCGCGCAAGCGGCGCTGTCGCGGCGTGATTTCGCGGGCGCGCGGCGGGCGGCAGAACAAGTCTTGCTCGATCGGCCGAACGATCCAGGCGCGAACCAGGTGCTCGGACTTGTTGCGATCGAGCAGGGCGATCCGGCTGGCGCGCTTACGTTCTTGCGCCGCGCCGATAGCGCTGCGCCGGGGCAGATGCATATTCTGAATGCTCTGGGCGTAGCGCTTCGCAGAACTGGGGCGATTGCCGAGGCGCGTAGCATTTTCACACGCGCGGGCGATCTTGGCTTGATCGATGCGTGGCGCAACCTTGGCATTCTGGAAGCCAATGCCGGCGATGCGAATGCTGCGTGCATCGCGTATTCGAACGCGCTTGCGATCAATGGCGACGATGCGCCCTCGCACGCTGGGCTTTCGCAAGCTTATGAGCTTACGCATCAGCTTGACCTCGCTCGGGAGCATGCGCGCAAAGCTGTTGAACGTGATCCGAACAATGAGGTTGCCGCGCTGACGCT
>JADLHI010000293.1 GCA_020848895.1 Hyphomonadaceae bacterium | reverse complement strand
GGCGGCGAGGGGCCGCGTGTGCGGTCGTTCGATTTTGATCCGAGGCCGCGCGGGCTGGCGGGGTGAAGTAGGGATCCTGCGGAATCGAACCTTAACCTGCGGCGAGGAGGGCGCGGACGCGGTCGTCGGTGATGTTGGCCGGGGCGATGGCTTGCAGCACTGTGCTTTGGCGCGGGCGCCCGCCGTTGACGTAGACGACGAAGACGTCGCCGACGGCGCCGATGGTGGCGTCGAACGTTGGGCCGGTGCTGCACGGGGCGGGCGCGGTTGCGCTCAGCGTGAAGCGATTGGTGTAGCGGCGGCCTTTGAGCGGGCGGATGCCGCGCAGCGTGACGCGCTGGCCGTAGTCGTTGGCGTTGGGCTGCACGCGTGTGATGCGGGCGAGGAAGACGCTGTCGGCTTGGTCCCAGAGACGGACTTGGTTGTTGTGGCGCCATTGGGCGTCTTCGGCGTCGCGCGCGGCTTGCCAAGCGGCGGCGCGGGCGGCGTAGGCTTCGTCACTCTCGCCTTGCTCCTGCGGCGGCGGCGGCATCGGCATGCACGCTTGCGCGCTGTTGGCGGAGAAAAGCGCGCATGCGGCGGCGAGGGCGACAAGCCAGGTTTTCATGGCCTCATGTATGCGGAGTCGTAGCGGCGCCGGTCAATGTGCGGCTTGACCTCCACCGCCAGCGTCGCAGGATGCGCGCAAAGATAAGGGAGGGCGGCATGCGTTACGCATGGGCAGGCTTGGCGTTGGCGCTGTTGGCGGCGTGCGGGCCGGCGCAGGTGAACGAGCGGCGCATCGCCGACGCCGATAGCGAGCCGGGCAATTGGCTGACGCACGGGCGCACCTATAACGAAGATCGCTACTCGCCGCTGGATGCGGTCAATACCCAGAATGTGTCGCAGCTTGGCTTGGCGTGGAGCTATGAGTTGCGCGAGCCGCGCGGGGCGGAGGCGACGCCGATCGTGGTCGATGGCGTCATGTATGTGACTTCGGCGTGGAGCATTGTGTATGCGCTCGATGCCGCTACGGGGCGCGAGCTTTGGGTGTACGATCCGCAAGTGCCGCGGGAGCGCGGGGCTTCGGCGTGCTGCGACGTGGTCAATCGCGGCGTCGCGGTGTGGAACGGCAAGGTTTATTTCGGCACGCTCGATGGGCGGCTGATTGCGCTTAATGCGCGTACGGGCCGGCGCGTTTGGGAAGAGGTCACGGTCGATCAGTCGCGGCCGTACACGATCACAGGCGCGCCGCGGGCCGCGCGTGGCTTGATCTTCATCGGCAATGGCGGCGCTGAATATGGCGTGCGCGGCTATGTCAGCGCGTACGATGCGAACAGCGGTCGCTTGCGCTGGCGTTTTTATACGACGCCAAATCCGCGTGAGGCCGACGATGCGGCGTCTGACTCAGTGCGCGATCAGGCGCTGGCGACGTGGAATCCAGACGCGGGCGCGTGGCTGGAGTCAGGCGGCGGCGGCACGGCGTGGGACGCGATCGTGTTCGATCCGGAGACGGATACGCTGTGGATCGGCGTCGGCAATGGCGCGCCGTGGAATCGCGAAATCCGCTCACCGTCGATCGAGGGGCGCAACAACGATAATCTGTTCTTGTCGTCCGTCGTCGGCGTCGATCCGGATACGGGCGCGTACAAGTGCCATTATCAGGAAACGCCGGGCGAGACCTGGGATTATACCGGCACGCAGCCGATCATTCTTTCGACGCTCACCATTGGCGGCGCTGAGCGCCAGGTGCTGATGCACGCGCCGAAGAACGGCTTCTTCTACGTGATCGATCGCACCAATTGCGGGCTGATCTCGGCTGGCTCGATCGCAACGCAGACGTGGGCGTCCGGCGTCGACATGGCGACGGGGCGGCCGATAGAGAATGCGGAGGCGCGGTTCGTATCGCGCACGGCAATTGTCCTGCCGTCGCCATTTGGCGCGCACAACTGGCACCCGATGTCGATGTCGCGGCAGACGGGGTTGGTTTACATTCCGGTGCAGGAATTGGCGCAGGACTACACCTCGGATCCGGCGTTCGTGTATCGGCCGGGGCGCTGGAATACGGGCACGGTGCACGCGCCATTGCCGGAGGATCGCGCGACGCGCGCGGCGATCCGCAATTCGATGCAAGGGTTCCTGCTGGCCTGGGATCCGGTGAATCAGCGCGAAGCGTGGCGGGTTCGGCTCGAGGCGCCGTGGAATGGCGGCACGTTGGCGACGGCTGGCGGGCTGGTTTTCCAAGGCACGCTGGACGGGCACTTCCGCGCCTACGACGCGCGCACCGGTGAGCGGCTCTGGGATTACGACAACCAAGCCGCGACGATGGGCGGGCCGGTGTCGTATGCGATCGATGGCCAGCAATATGTGGCCTCGCTCGCAAGCTACGGCACGTTGTTCTATTTGCCGGCGGGCTTCGGCATCGCCAATCCGCCGACGGCGCCACAGCGCGGGCGGGTGAATGTGTTCAGGCTTGGCGGTACGGCGCAGCTGCCGGCGCGCGAACTGGTGCGCTTGCCAATGGAGCGGCCGCCGGCGATCCGCGCGAATGCGGCGACGCTGCAGCGCGGCGCGGCGGTCTACACCCAGTTCTGCATGGCGTGTCACGGTTTTGGCGCGATCTCAGGCGGCGTGCTGCCTGATCTGCGGCGCGCGCCGTCGCTCCAAGACGCGAACGTTTGGGCGCAGACGGTTCACGGCGCGCGCGCCGCCAATGGCATGCCGGATTTCACGCAATGGGTCAGCGATGGCGATGCGGAGGCGGTGCGCGCGTACGTGGCGCAAGAGGCGATGACGCTTTACGCGGAGCAGTGAAGCTCAGCCTGGCGCGATAAGGCTGCGATAGAGCATGTAGGCGGCGACGAGAAAGACGACGCCGGCGAAGACGCGCTGCAGTGCGCCGCGTTGCTTGGAGAGATGCGTGGCGAAGCTGGCGCCGATGAGGCCGCCGATGAGGCCGCCACCGATGAAGAGCGCCGCGATGCGCCAGTCGACGAGGCCGTCAAGTGCGTAAGAGGCCGCGGTGGTGGCGCCAAAGCTGCCGACGCTGAAGAGCGAGGAGCCGACGGCTTGGATCATCGTCATGCCGGTGGCGGCGACCAGGCCGGGGACAATAAGGAAGCCGCCGCCAATGCCGAAGAAACCCGAGAGCGCGCCGGCGCCTAGGCCGAAAGCGACGAGTTTAGGCGCATTCTGGGCGTTCAAAACAACATCGCCGTTGCCGTCGTCCTTGCGCGGGCGAAGCATGGCGATGCCGACGACGATCATCAGCAGCGCGAAAAGCGGCAGCAGCACTTGCGCGTCTGTCATCTTGCCGACGGCCGCGCCGACGGCGGCGCCGACAACGCCGGCGACAGCGAAAACAATAGCGCAGCGCCATTTCACATTGCCGCGCCGCGCGTGATTGATGAGGTTGGCGAAGGCGTTGACCGAGACCGCGAGCGCGCTGGTGCCGATCGCCATGTGCGGATTGGCGACGCCGACCACGTAGAGCAAAGCCGGCGTCGCCAGGATCGAACCGCCGCCGCCGATCAGCGCGAGCACCAGGCCGACGGCGCTGCCGCTGAGGATGGCTAGGAAATCGGGAAGTGTCACGCGCCGAAGCTGCCGCGATTCCAGGGCATGGTCTTCAATAGAAGCGCCATGCCGCACCAGCCCGTCGCGCCGGCGAAGGTTAGGCCGGCGCCAATGAAGGCGGAGAGTCCGTAGAAGGCTGGGTGGACGAGCGCGCCCAAGGTGACGCCTGTCAAGATAATGAAGCCAGCCATGATTTGCACTTGCCGCATGATCTCGATCGGGGCCTTGCGATTGGCGTGCACCGACAGGCCGGCCTGCTTCCAAGCTTCGATACCGCCTTCGAGATAATAGGCCTCGGGGAAGCCGCGCGCGAGCAGCTTTGCCGCGTTGGCTTGCGTGCGCATGCCGGACTTGCAGTGAAACACCGCGGCCTTGCCATGGTCGCGGTCGAAATCGTGCGCGTCGATGGCCGAGAGCGGGGCCAGGCGCGCGCCGAGGATGTGCTCGCGCGCGTGTTCATCGCTCTCGCGGACGTCGATCAGTATGGCTTCGCCGCTGTCGAGCTTTCGTTTCAAGTCTGTTGGCGAGATGGGATTGAGCAAGGTCATTTCCGCTTCCGTTTTGGGGGGCAATAGATCTGCGCGAGCGTATCGAGCACACGCGCAACGTTTGGATCGGCGAGGCGATAATAGATGGTTTGCGCGTCACGCCGGGTCTCGACCAGGCCTTCTTCGCGCAAGCGGGCGAGATGCTGGGAGAGGGCCGATTGCGAGAGGCCAGCGCTTTCCTGCAATGCGCCGGCGGCGTGTTCGCCATCGAGCAACTGGCAGAGCACCATCAAGCGCGCCTCATGCGCCAGCGCTTTTAACAGCGCCGCGGCTTCGCCAGCCCTGGCGGCAAACTGCGTAGGGGAGAGATCGGTGAGAGCCATCGTGTCGCAGATATATCACTGGAAACTAAATTAGCAATATCTAATATACGCCAAAGAGCGATCAGGAGTTCACATGACAGTCCCCCAAGTGCGCGCGTTCTTTGACGAACCGACATTCACCGTGAGCTATCTGGTCTGGGATCCGGCCACGAAACGCGGCGCAGTCATCGATAGCGTGCTGGATTTCGATCCAAAATCAGGCCGCACCGGCACGCAGTCGGCCGAAGCCATCTTGAAGGCGGCGAAGCAAGAAGGCGTTACGATAGACTGGCTGCTTGAGACGCACGCGCACGCCGATCACATTTCCGGAGCGCCGTTCTTGAAGAAGGCTACGGGCGCGCCGATCGCGATCGGCGAGCACATCAAAGCGGTGCAGCGCGTCTTCAAGGATGTCTTCAATTTGAGCCACGTCACCGCGGACGGGCGGCCGTTCGATCGTCTGGTGACCGATGGCGAGGAGCTGCCTCTCGGCGAGATCGCGATCAAGGTGCTTCATACGCCGGGCCATACGCCTGCTTGCGTTTCCTATCTGATTGGCGACGCGCTGTTCGTGGGCGACACGATGTTCATGCCGGACTACGGCACGGCGCGAACGGATTTTCCCGGTGGCGACGCACGCACGCTCTACCGATCGATCCAGAAGCTGCTCGCGTTGCCCGAACAGACGCGCGTGTTTCTGTGCCATGACTACAAGGCGCCGGGGCGCGACGCTTATGCCTGGCAGAGCACGATCGGCGAAGAGCGAGCCAAGAACGTTCATCTCGCCGGCGTGAGCGAGGATCAGTTCGTCGCCATGCGCGAAGCACGCGACAAGACCTTGGCGATGCCGACGCTGATCTTGCCATCGATTCAAGTGAACATTCAGGCCGGCGAGCTGCCGCCGCCCGAGGCCAACGGCGTGCGCTATTTGAAGCTGCCGATCGACGCGCTCTAGGGCGCGCATCCAAACGGGC
>JADLHI010000292.1 GCA_020848895.1 Hyphomonadaceae bacterium | reverse complement strand
TGCCATAAGCCCGCCTTTCCTGAATTTTGCGCCGTGGCAATGGATTTGCAGCCCCGGCGCGCATGTCGAAAGCACATCTTATGCAGCTCACCGAGAGCCGGTCCGAAGGTCTTCTGCGCGTTTACGATGTCGTCATTCCGGCGGCCGACCTGCAGCAAAAACTCAACGCCAAGATCGCGGAAGTGCAGCCGCGCGTGCGCATCAATGGCTTCCGGCCGGGCAAGGTGCCGGTCAGCCACATCCGCAAGGTTTATGGCCCAGGGATGATGCAGGACATCATCAACGAGGCCGTTCAGAGTTCGACCAAGGAAGGTCTCGCCAACGTGCGCGCCGCGTCCGAGCCTGCGCTCGATCTGAAAAGTGACATGAACAAGGTCATGGCCGGTGGCGAAGATCTGAAGTTCGAACTCTCGCTCGAAGTGATGCCGGACTTTGAACCGGCCGATCTGGCCTCGATCAAGATCACGCGCCCGACGGCGCCGGTGACGGACGAGCAAGTCAATGACGCCCTGAATGAATTGGCGAAGGCGCAACGCGGCTTTGAAGACAAGACCGGCGCAGCGAAGGACGGCGATCAACTCGTCATCGACTTCCTCGGCCGCATCGACGGCGAAGCGTTTGATGGCGGTGCGGCGAACGACGCTGAAGTCGTGATCGGCGCCAACCGCTTCATCCCGGGCTTTGAAGAACAGCTCATCGGCGCCAAGGCCGGTGAAGAGCGCACGCTGAAGGTGACGTTCCCGGACGATTATCCGGCCGCGAATTTGGCGGGCAAAGCGGCTGAGTTCGAAACCAAGGTGAAGACGGTGCGCGGTCCAAAAGAGGGCGCCCCCGATGATGCTTGGGCGACGCAGCTTGGCTTCGACAGCCTCAACGCTGTGAAAGAAGCGCTGAAGGAGCGCATTGAGGCCGACCACAAGCAGCAATCGCGCGCCAAGGCGAAGCGGCAACTGTTCGACCAACTGGATGAGAAGCACGACTTCGAATTGCCGCCGCGCATGGTGGAAGCGGAGTTCAACCAGATCTGGCGTCAGGTCGAGCAAGACAAGGCGCAAGGCCGTCTCGATCCGGCCGATGAAGGCAAATCGGAAGACGATCTGAAGGGCGAGTATCGCGACATCGCCGAGCGCCGCGTGCGCCTCGGACTGCTGCTCGCTGAAATCGGCCGCCGTCACAAACTCGAAGTGTCGGACGAAGAAGTGGGTCGCGCGATCTCGGTGCAGGCGCGCAACTTCCCGGGCCAAGAGCAGCAGGTGTTCGAGGCCTACCGCCGCAACCCGCAACTGGTCGCCCAGGTGCGCGCGCCGCTCTATGAGGACAAGGTTGTCGATTATATGATGGAGCTGATTGACGTCACCAATCAGACCGTCAGCCGAGACGAACTCTTCGCCGACGACGAGCCGCCCGCGCCGGCCAAACCGAAGAAAGCCAAGAAAACCAAGGCCGCTAAGGCTGAAGACTAAACGTTAAGCTCTAGCGCAGTAGGCGGGGCTTGCGGGACGCGTTTAAGCGTCAAATATGAAGCGCTCCGGGATCGTTTGATTCCGGACGCGCCCGGAAGGTCCCCCGAAAGGTCCCCATGAAGACGTTCGATCCTATCGCCACCTACGCCGCGATCATCCCATCGGTGATCGAGCAGAACAGCCGCGGCTCCTGGAGTCCGGACATCTTCTCGCGTTTGTTGCGTGAACGGATCATCTTCATCAACGGCCCGATTGAGGACAATCTCGCCTCCGTCGTCGTGGCGCAGCTGCTGTTTCTTGAATCGGAAAGCCCCAAGCGCGAGATCGCGATGTACGTGAATAGCCCGGGCGGCATCGTCACGTCCGGCCTCGCGATCTATGACACCATGCAATACATCCGCAGCCCGATCTCGACGGTCTGCATCGGCCAAGCCGCGTCGATGGGATCGCTGCTCCTGGCGTCGGGGGAGAAGGGGCTTCGCATCGCGCTGCCGAACGCGCGCATCATGGTTCACCAGCCCTCCGGCGGCTTCCGTGGCCAAGCCTCGGATATCGAACGCCACGCCGAGGACATCATCGCCACCAAGCGGCGCCTGAACGAAATCTACGTCAAGCACACGGGCCAACCGTATGAGCGCGTGGAAAAGACGCTGGACCGCGATCACTTCATGACCGCCGAGGAAGCCCAGGCTTTCGGGATCGTCGACCGCGTCTATGAAAAGCGCGACCTCCCAGAAAGCGGCCTCGCGGGCGCCGCGTAACTTTTTGGTGAGACAGCAGCTAGGCCGCACAGGTGGCGTTGTGACCGCCTGATTTCGCGCTACGGTGAGCCCCGGAGGGTTTACCCATGCCCATTTTCTCGCGTTTTTCGCTGACCTTGTTCACGGTTGCGGCTCTTCAACTCGCGCCGCCGGCCTTCGCGCAAGAGCCGCGCGAGCGCGCGCAGACTTATGTCGAGCGCGTTGCGCTCACCACCGATCCCAGCGACGCGCTGGCGCGGTGGGACGGAGAGGTTTGCGTTGGCGCAGTTGGGTTGGCGCCCGAGCAAGCGCAAGCGCTGGTGGATCGCGTATCGGTGCGCGCCAGAGCGGTAGGTTTGCGTCCTGGCGCGTCAGGCTGCCGCGCGAATGTAATGGTGATCTACGCGCCGGATTCCGATGTTGTCACGCGCGAGATCGTGGACCAGCGGCGCGATCTGCTCGGATTTTATCCGGACGATGAGCGCATCACGGCTGGCCGCGCGGCAATGGACGATTTCGCCAACACGCCGCGCGCAATCCGCTGGTGGCACGTCTCCAGCACTGGCGCCGGCAGCATGCGCCCGGACAGCGAGCATCGCATGCGGCAGGCCGCAGGGCGCAGTGCCGCTCTAGCGGCGGCGACGCGGGGCGTCGGGCCTGGCGACATGGGCAGTCCCAATGATCTCCAAGGCGTCGACGCAGTCCGCACCAATGGCAGCCGCACACACGCCGAGGCCGTGCACAACGATCTGAGCTACGCGCTTATCGTGGTGGACGCGCGGCGTGTTGCTGACGTGCCGGCGGACGCATGGATGGACTATGTGGCGCTGACGGCGCTCGCTCAACTCGATCCAAGCGCCGATACATCCGGCTATCCGACAATTCTGAACTTGTTCAGAAGCGAACCCGGCGCGCGGCCGACGGGGCTGACGGCGTGGGATATGGCCTATCTCGATGCGCTCTATCGCGCCCGCTCCGAGCAATCGTCGCGGCAGATGAACGCGATCGCCCGCCGCATCGCCCAGCGCACGCAGTGAAGCGCCAGACTGAGGCGCAGGTCACGGTGGCGTGAGCGTTATCTTGAAGGCTCGCGTTCTTGGCGTTCGCTGCTAGCTTTCGGCCCGGAGGGATCATGCCATGATGCGTTCAATCGGCGTTATCAGTGCGGCTACGGTGGTGGCTTTGCTGGCTCTGTCGCAGGCCGCTGGCCAGCAGCCTGAGCCGCAACCTCAGGCCGATCTTGTCGTCACAGGCGTACGGCCGGAACAAATCCAAAGCTTCGTGGAGCAAGTGTCCGCGGTGCCGCCATCAGTGCGCCAAATCGCCCGTTGGGACGAGGACATTTGCTTTAGCGTCGCGGGGCTGCCGGCCGAGCAGGGGCAAGTGATCGTCGATCGCGTGTCCTACCGCGCTGAGATGGTGGGGCTGCATGCGGGGCGCCAAGGGTGCCGTCCGAACGTGTTCGTCTTCTTCGCCGCGGACGCCGATGGATTCACGCATCAGCTTGTGGAGCGCGATCGCTCTCTGTTCGCCTATTTCCACGAAGAGAACGTCGTCACGCTCGGCCAGGAGGCGTTGAGTTCGTTCGTGGACACGCCGCGCGCGGTTCGCTGGTGGCACGTCACGCAAACCCGCGGCGCCGACGGCGACAATCTCGGCAGCGACCAGACTCAAGTCGCCGCGCCACCGCCGCCGCGTCCTGAGGAGCTGAAAGGCAGACCCGACGGTTTCAGCGGTGTTCAAGTTACGCGTTCGCAAGGCTCGCGCGTGCGTTCAGTGGAACGCCAGGATTTCAACCGTGTCATCATCATCGTCGACGGTCAAAAAGCCGCCGGCTATCCGGTTGACGGTATTGCCGATTACATCGCAATGGTGACGCTGGCGCAGATTGATCCCAACGCCCAGACCCGCGATTATCCCAGTATCCTCAATCTCTTCGCCGACGATCCAGACGCCGTCTCGTTTGAGATGACAAATTGGGATCTGGCTTATCTCGACGGCCTCTATCGAAGCACCCGCAATTCGGCCAGCGTGACCCAGCAAATCCGCGATATCAGCCGGCGCATGTCCGGCGACCGTGGCAATTAAGCTGTTCGGCGGCGCAAATCCGTACTTCGTCGGAAAGCCATGGTTGACCGGAGGACGGCGCATCTAGATTGCGCCAAAACTGGTCTGAGACTTCAGAGGGATTGAAGATGATCCGACGTTACGCCGCGCTTCTGGCCGCTTGTATTGTGTCATCCGTCGCCGCGCCGGCCCTGGCGCAGACCGCGCCGGAGGAAAGCGATCTGGTGGTCGTGGGCGAGCGCCTGCAGGAGATGGTGCGCGGCTTCGTCGGTGAAGTGGCCGCCGCGCCGGGGGCTGAGCAGCAAATGGCCCGCTGGGACGGCCGCATTTGTCCGCTGGTTGCGGGCCTGCCGACGCGCCAGATGCAATACGTCGCCGACCGTATCGCGCAACGCGCCCACCAGGTCGATATCGAGACCGACGGTCCGGGGTGCAAAGCCAACATCCTGATTTTCGTCACACCTGATGCAAGCCGGCTCGCGACGGGCATCGTCGATGAGTATCGCAACCTCGTTGCGTATTATTCGACGAGCGGCGTCAACACCCTTGGACGCGGGCCGCTTGAGGACTTCAGCACCTCCACGGCGCCGGTACGCTGGTGGCACGTCAACCAGACCGTCTCCGCCGATGGCCAGGAGCTTGGCTCGGATACCAGCACAGGCGGCTCGGCCGTAATCCGCGGCGGCCCGCCGCCGAGCCGGCTTCGCCGGCCGACCCGCCAAGACTTCATGCGGGTTTTGATTATCGTTGATGCGCGCCAGGCTCAGGGCGTCCAGTTCCAGGCTCTGGCCGATTATCTGGCCATGGTTTCCTTGGCCCAGCTCGATCCTGAAGGGCACACGGCCGGCATCCCCACGATCCTCAACCTGTTCGAGGACCGCCAGAACGGGCAGGTCGTTCCGACGGCCATGACCGAGTGGGATGAGGCCTATTTGGAAGGCCTCTACACCGCCCGGCGGACGGCGCCGCGCGATATCTGGCAGCGCCGGGACATCTCCCGGACCATGGTTGAGCGGCTCGATCCGTCCGTGGAGCCGGCGCCTTCGCACTGAGCTTCTGTGGATAACCCACGCTTGAACACCGGACCCCGTCGGGCCATTTAGGCCTCTGGCGGGGTTTGCTGCGGCCAAATTCCACCCAAAACGAGGGCTTTTCCCTGCTAAGCAGGGTTATCAGCACAGCTGCGCTGCTTGCGGCCCCAACCTTGCTATGATCGAATTGGCCGGCCGGGGCGGCCGGGCGCTGCAACGTTTTTGAAAGGGATCGTGGTCAACCATCTGTTATGCGGGGAGATATCGGGGGACATGAGCCCGCCGTTTTCAGCCCCTATATGTTTGGTACCAGACGGCCCCTTGAAGGATCGCGTATGAGCAAAGCCACGACCAGCGGAGAGTCCAAGAACACTCTCTATTGCTCGTTCTGCGGCAAGAGCCAGCACGAGGTGCGCAAGCTGATCGCGGGACCGACCGTGTTCATCTGCGACGAGTGCGTCGAACTCTGCATGGACATCATCCGCGAGGAGCACAAAACCTCGCTGGTGAAATCGAAGGAAGGCGTGCCGTCTCCAAAGGAGATCAAGGGCGTCCTCGACGATTATGTTGTCGGCCAAGATCATGCCAAGCGCGTGCTCTCGGTGGCGGTGCACAATCACTACAAGCGCTTGAACCACGCCGCCAAGAATGGCGATGTCGAACTGGCGAAGTCGAACATCCTGCTGATCGGCCCGACCGGCTGCGGCAAGACGCTGCTCGCGCAAACGCTGGCGCGCATCATTGACGTGCCGTTCACGATGGCGGACGCAACGACGCTGACTGAAGCCGGTTACGTTGGCGAAGACGTCGAAAACATCATCCTGAAGCTGCTACAAGCGGCTGATTACAACGTCGAGCGCGCGCAGCGCGGCATCGTTTACATCGACGAAGTCGATAAGATTTCGCGCAAGTCTGACAATCCCTCGATCACGCGCGACGTGTCGGGCGAGGGCGTGCAACAAGCGCTGCTGAAGATCATGGAAGGCACGGTTGCCAGCGTTCCCCCGCAAGGCGGCCGCAAGCATCCGCAGCAAGAATTCCTGCAAGTCGACACGACGAACATCCTGTTTATCTGCGGCGGCGCCTTCGCCGGTCTCGACAAAATCATCAGCCAGCGCGGCAAAGGCTCTTCGATCGGCTTCGGCGCCACGGTGCGCGATGAAGAAGATCGCCGCACCGGGGAAATTCTCCGCGAGATCGAGCCGGACGATCTGTTGAAGTTCGGCCTCATCCCGGAATTCGTCGGCCGTCTGCCGGTTCTGGCGACGCTGGAAGATCTCGA
>JADLHI010000291.1 GCA_020848895.1 Hyphomonadaceae bacterium | reverse complement strand
CCTCAAGATCGAGCAACAGCACATCGGCAGGCAGCGTCTTTGCCTTTTCCAGTGCCTTTGCGTTTGCGCCTGGCATATAGAGGCAGGAACGGCGCGGTCTTGCTGTCATCTCTCGCTCGGGGATAGACGCTAGGCGAACATCCGCCAGCAGAGGTTTTCTAGCCGCGTGAAGACGATTCTGTCGATCCAAAGCCAAGTGGTCGGCGCCCGTGTCGGCAATTCTGTCGCGGCTTTCGCGATGGAGCGGCTGGGCGTGCGCGTTCTGCAGGCGCCGACGACATTGCTGGGGCGCCGCCCCGATCATGGCGCGCCGGGCGGCGGGCCTATACCGGCTGAGACGTTGGCGGCTTTGCTCGAAGGCCTGGCGGCGGACGGAATCTTCGCCGAGATCGACGCGGTGCTGACCGGCTATCTCGGCGCCCCCGAGCACGTCGCCGTGATCCTCGACGCTGTCGACCGCATCAAGAAGGCAAACCCAAAGGCGATCTTCGCCTGCGATCCGGTATTGGGCGACGAAGGCAAGCTCTTCGTCAGCGACGCGATCGCGGACGCCATGCTCAATGGCCTGTGGCGTCACGCCGATTGGCTGACGCCAAATGCGTTTGAGCTTGGGCTGCTCACTGGCCGCACTATCGACAGCCTCGCGGCCGCGCGCGACGCAGCCAGGCGCATCGGCAAGCCGGTGCTCTGCTCGTCCATTCGCACCGCGCTTGGCTTGGGCAACCTACTCTCTCAACCAACCGGCGATTGGTTCTGCGAAACAGCGCGGCTGCCGCGCGCGCCCAAGGGAACGGGCGACCTCCTCTCCGCGCTTTTCGTGGGGCGCCGTGTGCGCGGCGATGCGCCGGCGATCGCACTCGAGGGCGCGACCGGCGCCGTGTATGACATCATCGTACGTTCGATGGCGGCCGATAGCGAGGATCTGTTGTTACCCGAAGCTCAAGCGTTGCTGGACGAGCCGGTGACATGGCCGCGCGCGCGCCATCTGGAGATGGCGTGATGGCGGAGGGATTTGTCGCGCCGGGCTTTGAGCGCGTGCGTGAAGCATTCGATATCGGGCTCGCCGAGGAACTCGGCGCGGGTTTCGCGGCTGTGCGCGACGGCCAAGTTGTCGTGAACCTCTGGGGCGGCTGGGCCAATCGCGAACAGACGCGACCGTGGGTCGAAGACACCATTGTGCCGGTGTACTCCACCAGCAAAGGCATCGGCGCGCTGGTGATGGCGCTGCTCGTCGATCGCGGCGAGTTGGACTACGCGGCAGCCACCGCCTCGGTTTGGCCCGCATTTGGCGTGCATGGAAAAGATCGGGTCACAATCCGCCAGACGCTGGCGCATCAGGCCGGCGTACCGGGCTTTTTGGAGCCGATTGACCCGGACTTATGGCTCGATCCAGCCGCGTGCAGTGAAGCGATCGCCGCACTGGCGCCGCTCTGGCCGCCGGGAAGCGCGAGCGGTTATCACCCGATGACCTGGGGCTATATTGCCGGCGAGCTTGCGCGGCGCGCTTCGGGCCGCTCGCTCGGCACGATCCTGCGCGAAGATATCTGCGCACCGCTTGGAATTGATTTTCAAATCGGCACGCCTGAAAGCGATCACGCGCGCGCATCCGAAATGAAGAAGCCGACACGCGGCGGCGATTTTGGCGAGATCACGCTGCCGCGCAAAGCCGCGTTCTTCACCAAGTGGGCGGCCCCGACGCGTGGCTCTACGCAGTGGCGGAAGATTGAAATTCCTGCCGCCAACGGTCACGGCACGGCTTTGGCGGTCGCGCGCCTTTATGAAGCTTACGCCACGGGTGGCATGATCAACGGCGCGCGCGTGCTTTCGCAAGAAGCCTTCGATGCGCTGACCAAGCGCGTGTGGAAGGGCGACGATCTGGTGCTGCCATTCAATATCGATTGGCGCGCCGGCATTATCGGCAATTCCAATCGTTATTATGGGCCAAACGCGGAAGCGTTCGGCCATTCCGGCAATGGCGGCTCCGTTGGCTTCGGCGATCCGATCGCCGGCGTTTCCGCAGGCTATGTGATGAACAAGCAATCGCATCACATCATGGCCGATCCACGCTCACTCAAACTGATCGACGCACTCTACTCATGCCTATGAAACGTTGGGTCTTCGAAGCGGTCGCTATCGCGGTCGCCGTGACGATGCTTGGGTATTTCGTCTCGCGCGCGCTCTACATGCACGACATGGCGCTGCCGAGCGGGCAGCCGTTTTTCGGGGATTACATGGCGTTCTGGAGCGCCGGCCGCGCCGCACTGGACGGGCACGCGCATGAAATCCACGAGCGCACGATGCTGTGGCAGGTTCAGCAAGATGTCGCGCCGGGCGTGAAGTTCTTCGCGCCCTGGAATTCACCGCCGACATTCCTGATGCTCGTCAGCGTTCTGGCGCTGATGCCTTACCCGCTCTCGGCGGTGGTGTTTCTGGTTTCAACATTGGTGCTGTTTGGCTTCGCCATCCGCCGTTTCCTGCCAGACGCGCGCGCGCTTATCTTCCCGTTCACGTCACCGACAGTCGTCTATCAGATGGCGACCGTACAGGCCGGGATGCTGATCGCCGGCGTCAACGCGCTTGCGATACGCTGGCTCGACAAGCGGCCGGAGCTTGCGGGCGCACTGATTGGCTTTCTCGCGATCAAACCGCACATCGCGCTCTTGTGGCCGCTATTCCTGGCGCTGACCGGCCGGTGGCGCGTGTTCATCTCCGCCGCCTTAGCCGTGATCGCTTTCGCGACAACAGCCGGGCTGATTTTCGGATTTGAGACCTACCCCAATTGGTTCGAGAGCCTCGATTATTCGCAACGCCTGATCTCCGAGCAGCGCATCACCACGCCAGCCTATGCTTCGCTCTATGCGAACCTCTTGGGGCTTCATGCGCCGCAAGCGCTTGCGATCGGCTTGCATTCTCTGAGCGCAATCGCAGGCGTCATCGTTGCGTGCATCGTGTTTCGGAAGGGCGATGTGTTGCTGGGTGGCGCAGCTCTTTGCGCCGCGACCTTGCTGGTCTCGCCATATCTCTTCTTCTACGATTTTACGACGCTTCTGGTCGGCGCCGCTCTGCTCGGCGCGCCGCGTTCGCCGCTAGGCTATGCCGCCACGATTTTTGCCTGGGGGACATCCTTGAGCGTAGCGCTTGGACAGATTGTCGTGCTGCCGATCTGCCCGCTCGCGGCGTGGCTCGTGCTCATCACCGCGTTCACGCGTGCAAGAAGCGCGGCCCCTCTCCCGGCGCCAGCACCGCAGCTGTAAGCGGTCCCCCGAAGCAGGCGCCGGTATCGACATTGATGCGGCGCGGATTGGCGTGCGGCTTGAAATCGTGCGTTGGCGTATGCCCGTGCACCACGACGAGACCTTCGAGTTCTGGACGCGCCGGCCATCGACGGGGATCGAAAAACTTCTGCGAGCGTGTCCACATACGTACTTCGTCGCTGCAGTTCGGGAATGTCGCAGGATCAATGCCGCCGTGAACGAAGGCGAGGCCGCGCGCTTCATCACGGATCATCACCGGCAGACCGCGCAGCCAAGCGATGTGCGCAGGATCGATCGCGTCGCGAAAATCGTCAGCATAGCCGTTGGCGCGGACGTATGAGAGAATCGTCTCATCGCCGCCGTTTTCCGCCCACCAATAGATGCCAACCGACTCGCGCCGATCGCACGCATGAAGCATCAGCTCTTCGTGATTGCCCTTGATCGCGCTCGCATCGCCGCTTTCACACAGGATCCTGGCGCGCTCGACGACCGCGCGGCTATCGGGCCCGCGATCGACCAGATCGCCGAGAAAGACAATTCTATGCGCGACGCCAAGACGACCGACGTCTTCGCGGATGAAATCGAGCAGACGATCAAGCTTTTCGATCTCGCCGTGAACGTCGCCGATCGCGTAGTAGATCACATCACTCATGCTGGCCTTGCGCGGCGCAACGTATCCCACGCGAAGAAGGCCAAACCTAGCCAGATGAGCACGAAGCTTGCAGCGCGCAGCGGCGTGAACGGCTCGCCGAACGCGAGACCTGTGGCGAACTGCAACGTCGGCGCGAGGAATTGCAGCAGGCCGAGTGTGGTGAAGCTGACGCGGCGCGCGCCGAACGCAAACGCCATAAGCGGGATCGCCGTCACTGGGCCAGCGATGGCGAGCAGGATCGCCATTGTCCAATCCGAGGTGAAGCTCAGCGGCGCTTCGGTCGAGGCCCACCAGAGCAAGCCAACCACGAGCGGCATCAGCGCCAAGCTCTCGATCAACAAGCCGACAGCCGCGGGAACCGGCGCGCGTTTGCGAATGACGGCATATGCAGACCACGTAGCGCACAGCGCCAACGCCATCCACGGCGGCGCGCCGAGCGCAAAGCCTTGGACGATCACGCCGACAAGCGCGAGAGCGAGAGCGATGATCTGAGGCGTCCTGATCTTCTCGCCGAAAAAGAGAACGCCGACAGCCACAGCAACGAGCGGCGCCAGGAAATAGGCGAGCGCGGACTCGATCACGCGCTCATTGAGCACGAGATAGACGTAAAGCCCCCAGTTCACAAAGATGAAGCACGCCGAGATCGTCAGCGTGCCGAGCATACGCGGCTTGAACGCGGTCGCGATCTCGCGCAAGCCCGATCGCCAACCGCTCATCACGAACACGGCGATCAGCGCCGAGGGTGCGGCCCACAAAATGCGTTGCGCCAGCACTTCGCGCACATCCACCGTGTGCAGCAGCTTCAGGTAAAGCGGAAGAAAGCCCCAGACGATGTAGGCCGAGGCCGCCGACAAGAAGCCGGCGCGACGCTCCGCCTCTGAGGGGCTCGCGGTAAGTGGCGCGGTGGCTTCACTCATGACGCAGAACGTCCGTAAGGATTCGGGTTTTTGATGTGCATGAGCCGCTCAGGCTCCTGCACTGGCGTGAAGCCGAGCGGCGCGTAAACGCCGTGCGCGTCCTTGGTGCCGAGCAGCCAGCGGCGCAGGCCCTGCAACTCCGGATGACGTTGAAATGTCTGCACCAGCGCGCGGCCAAGGCCCTTGCCCTGCTTGCCAGGGAGAACAATCACATCGCAAAGCCATGCGAACGTCGCCTTGTCGGTGACGAGACGCGCGAAGCCGACGAGCTTGCCGGCATCATCGCGCGCCACAGCACACATTGAGTTGGCGCACGCGCGCGTAACCACATCGCGCGGGATGTCGGGCGACCAATACGTCTCACGCAACACAGCGTGAATCGTGTCGATGTCTGTTTGCGACGGCTGTTCGATGGCGATGGCAGGCATGCGTCCCCTCGCCGACTAAATAGGAACGCGAACACTTTCTGGCCACGCTTCAGCGACGAAAGCGCATACACTTTTTGTAACAACAGATGTCAGTTGCGCTCGCAGCTACCGTGCGCGTTTATATGCCTCGGGCGAAATGTCGATTCGCGCCTCGCCGCACGTGCCATACGCACGCGCTTGTGGCGGGGCGCCGCGTATAGATGGCACGATCACAACGTCCAAGACATAGCGCTTGCGATTCTCATCAAAGCCAACGAAGCGCCACATGCGGACTCTGATGGGGCCCGCACCTGGCTCATAGTCGTTCAAACCAGTTTCCCAGGTCTGAAAGAACATGCCCGGCGGCACGCCCAAGGCGGTTTTGAGCTGTCGAGCAATCGTCACAACGGCGGCGTTCGGCTCTCTATGTTCATCAGCCTTCGAAGGGCCTCGCTCCCGCGAGCGCTTGTTGCGCTTGGCGAGGTCAGCACGCTTTCGTTCGAGCTTTTCATGGGACACGAAAACGAGACTGCCGCTCTGGCGCAACCACACTGCTTGCTGCGCAACCTGATCGTCTAGCTTGCGGCCACCTAACAGAGCTTCATCAAAATGCTTGATCTCATCGCTGCGCGGCGTAAGCCCTTCATAGGCCTTGATAACACGCACGACACGCGCCTCATCGGCCTCCACAAAGACCTTGAGATCGGCAAACACCTTAGCTTCGTGTTCGCAGCCCATCGCCTCTAAGCCCAGCTCGCAGGCGCGGACAAATTCCGGCGCCCAACGATAACGGCTCAGAAATTGCGCGTGGCCACCGTTGGCGACGCTCGCCATGTAACCTTCGACGCAGCGGCTCATATAGGCGATCGGCGCGAACTCACCGGGCAGAAAATGCGCTTCCTGCACTGCCCAGTCTGAGAACTCGAAGACCGCAAGCAAAAGGTCGTAGTTCTCGGCCTGTGGGTATTCGCGTGCGTTCTCGGGGTCCAGCGGAGCGATCAAAATGTCTTTCGACACGAGGCCCGCGTGCGGAAGGTCGTTCGCCCGATAGTGCGCGTGCGACCATTCCGCAAATGCCCTCTCTGCGGTCACGCCGCCCGCAGACGCTTGAACAGGCCTTTGTTCAACATCAGCTCCGCGATCTGCACGGCGTTCAGCGCCGCGCCCTTGCGCAGGTTGTCGCTCACAACCCAAAGCGACAAGCCATTATCGACGGTGTGGTCCTCACGAATCCGCGAGACAAAGGTCGCGAACTCGCCGACGCAATCCAGCGGCGTGGCGTAGCCGGCGTCTTCGTGCTTATCGATCACCATCAGGCCGGGCGCTTCACGCAAGATTTCGCGTGCTTCGTCAGCGCTGATCTCGTTCTCGAACTCGATATTCACAGCTTCCGAGTGACCGACAAACACCGGCACGCGCACCGACGTCGCGGTCAGCTTGATCTTGGGATCGAGGATCTTCTTGGTCTCGACCTCCATCTTCCACTCTT
>JADLHI010000290.1 GCA_020848895.1 Hyphomonadaceae bacterium | reverse complement strand
CGCGACGATTACGGCCGCCTGCTCAATCCGAACCTCGGCGCTCCAGCAACGGTGCGTCAGGGCGGTGACTCGCTTGGCGGCGAAGGGTTGACGGTTGTGCCGACGCGCACGGTGTCGCTCTTCTCCGACATCGTTGAGGTGCGCGGCGGCCGGGCGACGATCCCGATCGACGTGCCGGACTTCAACGGAACGCTGCGCCTTATGGCCGTGGCGTGGAGCGAGAACGCGCTCGGGCAGGACGCTGAACAGATCGTCGTGCGCGATCCGGTTGTGGCGGAACTCATCCTGCCGCGCTTCCTCGCGCCTGGTGATGCGGCGCAAGG
Source organism: Hyphomonadaceae bacterium (assembly GCA_020848895.1). Classification (GTDB taxonomy): domain Bacteria; phylum Pseudomonadota; class Alphaproteobacteria; order Caulobacterales; family Aquidulcibacteraceae; genus Vitreimonas. The sequence goes on along the minus strand of JADLHI010000290.1, from coordinate 5,159 downwards.
TGCGCTTAACGTCGACAACGTGGAAGGCCCGAACGGCGCTTACACGGTGACCATCACTGGTTCATCGACAGCGCAGATCGCGGCGCAACCGCGTCGCTTCAACCTCACGCGCGGCAACCGCCAATCGGCGCTGATTCCGATCACTGGTGGCCCGCTTGGCGTTGGCGACATCCGACTGCGCCTCGAAGGCCCGCAAGGGTTCACGCCGGTTGAGCGGAGCTACAACATCCAATCGCGCGCGCCGTTCCTGCCGATCACGATCGCGCGGACGGAGCCGCAAGCCGCGAACGCCTCTTGGCGAGCGCCGTCCGATGCGTTGGCTGGCTTCCAGCCGAGCGCGCAGGCGTTGATCTCGTTCTCGAACTTGGCTGGCATCGATCCGGCGCCGCTGCTGGATGCGCTCTATCGCTATCCGTACGGCTGCACCGAGCAGCTGACGTCGGTGGCGATGCCGTTGCTCTACTACAATTCGCTGACAGCCGAGACGACGAACCGGCAAGCCGATCCGCGTCTGCGGCGGCGCGTGCAAGAAGCGGCGACGCAATTGCTCGATCGCCAAGGGCCGGACGGCGCGTTTGGTCTGTGGAGCGCCGGTGACGGCAATGCCAGCCCATGGCTCGGCGCCTACGCGACGGATTTCCTGCGTCGCGCACAAGCTGAAGGCTACGCGGTGCCGCGTCAGCCGATGCAGCAAGCGTATGCAGCGCTGCGGCGGGTGGCGCGGCTGAATGACTTTGGCTCGGTGCGCTACGAGTTCGAAGTCTATCGCTGGCCAGGTTCGAACGACACGACTGAGCTGATGCGTTCGCGCGCAGCGGCTTACGCGCTCTACGTGCTGGCGATGGCGGGCGAGGCCGATATCGGTCAGGTCCGCTACTTCCACGACAATCGCCTCAACAGCGAGCCTTCGCCACTGGCGCGGGCGCAGATCGGCGCGGCGCTGGCGCACATGGGCGACCGTGCACGTTCGCGCAACGCCTTCCGTATGGCCGAGCAGGCGCTTGGCTATCGCAACACCGGCGACTGGTATCAGACGCCGCTGCGTGACTTGGCTGGCGTGATCGCGCTGGCGGCCGATGCGGGCGAGACCGAAATGGTCGACCGCTTGCGCCGTCGTCTTGAGCGCGACGCGCCGGATGCGGGTGAGCTGATGACGCAAGAGCAAGTACAGCTCTTGCTCGCGGCGCACACGCTGCAAGATAGGGCTGGGCCGGTGAACGTCACGCTGAACGGCGAGGCGTTGGCTGAGCATCGCGTGATGGCGAATGCGCAGCGCCTTGCCGCTGGCCTCGTGTTCCGCAATGCGGCGCGCGGGCCGGTGTGGCGGACGATGGCGTTAACAGGCGCGCCGCGCGAAGCGCCGCCTTCGATGCAGGCGGGCTACACGATCAACAAGACGATCTATCGTCTCGATGGAACGTTGGCTGATCTGGGATCGATCCGTCAGGGCGACCGCGTTGTTGTCGTGCTCTCGGGGCAGCCCGAAGGTGCGCGCAACTTCCCGACCGTGCTTGTCGATCTTCTGCCGGCTGGCTTGGAGATTGAGACGCTGCTCAACCCGAGCGATGGCTTCCAAGACCAGAGCTACGATGGATCGACGCGCAACGGGCCGTTCTCTTGGATCGGCACGATCACCTACACGCAAGTGCAGGAATCGCGTGACGATCGCTTCGTGGCGTCGGCCAATCTGCGCGGGCAGTTCCGCTATGCCTATATCGCACGCGCGGTGACGCCGGGCCGTTACACGATGCCAGCGGCGCAAGTCGAAGACATGTATCGCCCAGGCGTGATGGCCCGCACCGACACCGGCACGATCGTCATCGCGCCGCGGAGTTAATCGAACTCCCCCTCCCCTTGAGGGAGGGGGCAGGGGGCGGGGTGAACCTCCGTCCTCTGAAGGTTTGCAAGAGCAATGACGTCGAGCGTCGAGTCTCACCCCACCCCCCAACCCCCTCCTCTCAGGAGGAGGGGGAGGACGCTCGCGCTCCCGCTTACCGAAAACGGCAAACGCTGGGCGCGGGTGCTGTTCGTTGTGTTGTTTGCGCTGTTCACGGCGGATCAATTGTTTGCGCCGCCGCTACAGCGGGTGCGCGAGGTGTCGCCGGTTGTGCTCGATCACAACGGCGAGTGGCTGATGGCGTTTACAACGCGCGATGGCGCCTGGCGCCTGGAAGCGCGGCTCAATGAGATCGATCCGGAGTTTCAGCGGCGGCTGATCGCGATCGAGGATGAGCGCTTCTGGTTTCATCCGGGCTTCGATCCGATCGCTCTGGCGCGCGCGAGTGTTTCCTATGTTCGCGCAGGCCGCGTCACGCAGGGCGGCTCCACGATCACGATGCAGCTGGCGCGTCTGCTGGAGCCGCGGCCGCGCACCATCGGTTCGAAGCTGATCGAGATCATCCGCGCGATGCAGATCGAAGCGCGGATGTCGAAGCGCGAGATATTGGCGGCGTACCTCACAATGGCGCCCTATGGCGGCAATCTGCAGGGCGTACGGGCGGCGTCGCGCGCCTACTTCCAGCGCGATCCGCAATGGCTGGATGACGCGGAGATGGCGCTGCTGATTGCGCTGCCGCAAGCGCCGGAAGCGCGGCGGCCGGATCGCCATCCGCAAGCGGCGCGTGCGGCGCGCGACCGCGTGCTCGACATGTTTGTCAGCGCGCATCTGATCAACCGCCGCCGCGCCGATGAGGGCAAGCAAAGCGTGATACCGGCGCGCGCGCCGTTCCCGTACTCGGCGCCGCATGCGGCTTACGCTTTGGTGCAGCAGCATCCGGGCGATGGCGTGGTGCGCTCGTCGCTAGATGCGACCTTGCAGCGTGACCTCGAAGCTCTGGTGCGGCGAAGCGCCATTGGCCTTGAGCGCGAGGCGCAGATTTCCATCCTCGCCGTGCAGATCGATGGCCGTGCGGTGCGCGCGCGTGTTGGCGGCGCCGAATACGGCGGTGGTCAGCGCGCCGGCGGCTACATCGATATGACGCGGGCGGTGCGTTCGCCCGGTTCGGCGCTGAAGCCCTTCCTCTATGCGATTGCATTCGATGAGAACATCGCCGCGCCGGAAACTCTGGTCCGCGATGCGCCGCGCCGGTTCGGCGGCTATTTGCCGGAAAACTTTGACCGCCGCTTCCACGGCGATGTCACGCTCGAAGATGCGCTGCGCCATTCTTTGAACCTGCCGGCGGTGGCGACGCTTGAGCGCATCGGCGCAGGCCGCTTCCAGTCGGCGCTCTCGCGCGCCGGCGCGCACGTGCGCATGCCGCGCCGCGCCGATAGTGAGCCGGGTTTGGCGCTAGCGCTTGGCGGCGTTGGTTTAACTCTGGAAGACCTCGTTCAGCTCTACGCGGCGCTCGGCGACGAAGGCGAAGCGCGCCCGCTCGTGACCACCGATATGGCGAACCTCGCGTTCAGCCGCCGCTTCGTGCGCCCGCAAACGGCGGAACGCGTGCTGGAAATTCTCGCAAGCTCGCCGCACCCGGCTGGACGCATTCCCGCATCGGTCGCGCAAGGCGCGCCGCAAGTCGCGTTCAAGACCGGCACTTCGTATGGCTTCCGCGATGCGTGGGCGATGGGCGTGTCGAACGGCTATGCGATCGGCGTTTGGGTTGGCCGCCCCGATGGCGCGCCGCGTCCGGGCCGCACGGGGCGTAGCGAAGCGCTGCCGATTTTGTTCGAGGCGTTCGATCTGCTCGGCGCGCCGCCGCCGCCCGAGCACGAGGAAGAACACCACGATCCAGTTGCCCCGGCTTTGGCGCGTTTCGAGGGGGCTGATCGTGAGGATTTGTCGATCCTCTTCCCGCCGTCCGGCGCCGAAGTGCTTGTGCTCGACTACACCTCCAACTCACGCGGGCTTTCGCTTTCCGCGCGCGGCGGGCGCGCGCCGCTGACATGGTACGCGGAAGGTCAACGCGTCGGCAGTGAATCCACGAGCGGCCGTTCAATTTGGCGCCCGTCCGCGCCGGGCTTTTACAATGTCACCGTTGTCGACGCGAACGGCCAAAGCGCTCATGTGCGCGTGCGTATTCGCGATAGCGGCTAGCGCAAAGGAAAGGCGCGGATCGTGGGAGGGACGATCCGCGCCTTGCAACTGATGTCGCGATCTTAAGGGGAGGAATTACGCGACGATCAGCGCAGCTTGATAGAGCGCCGCATAGGCAATGGGTGCGAAGAGCACGAACGCCGCGAGGACAAATGCAAGCTTTTTCATCGTGACGACTTTCGACTTGAACTCGGTGTTTCGGTGTTGATTGAGAGATGCCGTCGCGCGCGCGTTTGGATGCAAGGAAACTCTCTTAGTCGCCACCCACCAGCGTCAGCCTGAGCTTGTCGAAGGCGATGGAGGTGCGCGGCGCCGGCGGTCCATATTAGGGGTCGCGTCGAACTTAACGCACGACGCTTTAGCCCGCGGCAAAACAAAAGGCGCGGAGCCCAAGCTCCGCGCCTTCGTTGTTGACCGTCGCTGCGGGGGCAGGGTTAGGCGACGATCTGGGCAGCTTGCGCAAAGATCGCGACGGCGACCGGAGCAAACAGAACAAAGGCGGCGGCGATAGAAGCAATCTTGGTCATTTTCGTTTCCCTCGGTGTTTCGGTGTTCGTTGATTATGAGATGCCGGCGCCTTCGCGCTTGGATGCGTGGCGATGAATTTTTTCGGACCGCGGACCTTCAAGCCCGCGCTCCAAAAAAAAGGAAAAGCCGCGAACCTCTAGGGGGGTTCGCGGCTTCCTTAATTTGACCGTCGCAGGCGGGTTTGGGGGATCAGGCGACGATCAAAGCAGCTTGGTTGAGAGTGGCGAACGCAACCGGCGCGAAGAAAGCCAGCGCGGCGGCGATGCAGAAAAACTTGGACATGTGTGGCTCCCTTGTTGGCGTTGCGGTTCGTCTGAACCTCTGATGCAGCCAAGATATTGTTTGGATGCAGCAACCGCTGTGACTTCGGTCACGATGCAGTGGATAAGGCTCCCGGCCGGGGCTGGATGAGACCCCGGCCGAGCCCGAACTAGCGCCGGCGCGGCGGTTCGGGTGGAGCGGGGGGCGCCGGCGGCGTAGGCGGCACGGGCGGCTCGAAGCGCACGCGGCCGTCGCCGTTAGCGTCGCTGGCGTCGAAGAAACGCAAATGCTGCGCGACGAACTCTTCGCGGCTGAGCGCGCCATCGCCATTGCG
>JADLHI010000289.1 GCA_020848895.1 Hyphomonadaceae bacterium | reverse complement strand
GCAAGCGCGGCCGCATGTGGCGCAATCCGGCGCACGCCTTCGGCGTCGATCTGTTGGATCGTGAAGCTCTTCATAAACGACGCGGTCGTGACGCCGCTCCAGCTCCGCGCGGCGCCATCGGTCGGCAGCACGTGGCTCGGCCCCGCGAGGTAGTCGCCATAACTCTCGGCCCCGTTGCGCCCCAGGAACACCGCGCCGGCGTTGCGGATGCGGTCAAGCGCCTGCTCTGGCTCGCTCACCACCAACGACAAGTGCTCCGGCGCGTACGCATTGGCGACGTCGATCGCCTCGGCCACGTCGCGCACTTTGACAAACCGCGCTTGCTCCAACGACGCGCGCGCAATCGCCCGCCGCGGCAACGTCGCAAGCTGCAGCTCCACTTCTTGTTCGACTTCACTCAGCAGTTCGGCCGACGGCGAGATCAGCACAACTTGCGCGTCCGCATCGTGCTCTGCCTGGCTCAGCAGATCCGCCGCCACGAATGCAGCGTTGGCGCTCGCATCCGCGACAACGGCCAGCTCACTCGGCCCCGCGGGCAAATCAACCGACGGACCGCCCGCGAGCGCGGCGGCAAAGCGCTTCGCCTCCGTCACGTAGGCGTTGCCAGGACCGAATATCTTGTCCGCCTTCGCCAGCCCCGCGCCGAACGTCAGCGCCGCAATCGCCTGCGCGCCGCCGATCTGCCAAATCGCTTCAACGCCGCACGCCGCCGCCGCGACGATGATCGCCGGATGCGTCTCTCCCGCTTTGTTCGGCGGGCTGACCAGCACGCGATTGGGCACACCCGCGACAGCGGCGGGCACAGTCAGCATGATCAGCGTAGACACCAACGGCGCCGAGCCAGCCGGAACATAAAGGCCGCACGTCTCAATTGGCCGCCAAATCTGTCGGCACAGCACGCCAGGCGCGGTCTCGACAGCGCGCGTCTGCGGCGCCGTTGCTTGGTGATAGAAGCGCACATTGTCGATCGCCGCATCGATCGCCGCGATTTCCGCCGCTGAAAGCGTCGCGCGCGCCGCGCCGACAACAGCCTCGGTTAACTCCAATCGCCGCAAACGACGGCCATCGAGCTTTTCCGCCCAACGCTCCACCGCGGCGACGCCTTCGCGCTCCACGTCTGCAAAAATCGCACGCACCGTTTCCAGCACATGCTCATCGCGGCGCCGTTCGGGCCGCGCCAGCGCTTGCTTCTTCTCTGCTTCGGAAAGCGCGTCCCAGCGCAGACGTTTCATCCGCGCCTCACATCATCTTCTCGATCGGCAGCACCAGGATCGCCGACGCACCAGCCGCGCGCAGCGCCTCCAACGTCTCCCAGAACACAGATTCCTGACACACGGCGTGCACCGCGACCGCATCGTCGTTGCCCGCAAGCGGCGTCACCGTCGGCGCGCCCGCGCCCGGCAAGATGCGGGAAATCTCCGGCAGCGACGCCTTCGGCGCATTCATCATCACATATTTCGCACCCTGGCTCGCCGCGACGCCGCGAAAGCGTTGCACGATGCTCTCAGCCACATGCGCAAGCTCCGCGTCCGCAATGCGCGCACCGCGGATCAGAACGGCTTCGCTCCGCATCACGGTATCGACAGCAACCAGCCCGTTCGCCTCAAGCGTCGCGCCGGTCGAAACCAGATCGCAAATCGCCTGCGCGAGCTTCAGCCGCGGCGCCACTTCCACCGCCCCGCGCATCGAGACAATCTCTGCCTCCACGCCCGCGCGCTCCAAAAACCGCGATAACGTGCGCGGATACGTCGTCGCGATCCGCAAGCCGCGCAGCGACTCCGCGCCGGAATACGCACGCCCCGCCGGCACCGCGATCTTCATGTCGCAACGCCCGAAGCCCAGCGGCATCACTTCCGTCAGCCCGCCGACGCCGCGCTCCTCCAGCACGTTGCGCCCAACGATGCCGAAATCGGCGACGCCATCTTCGACGAAAGTCGGAATGTCGTCGTCGCGCACGCACAACAGATCGATCGGCGCATTCTCGACGCGATAGAGCAAATCATTGGCGCCGCGCATCACCCGAAAGCCGGCGGACTCCACCAGTTCCAGACTCTTCGTGCCGAGTCTGCCGCCGCGCTGCACCGCGATGCGAAGCCGCGCGCTCACGGCCGCGCGCCTTCAAGCCGATCGAGCACGCGCCGATATCCCCTGTACGGCATCTCGCGCAAAAACCGCGCAACGCGCACCACCGTCGCCGTGCTCGACGGCGCCTCCTCCGCGATCTCGCGATAAGAAAGCTCGCCCGCATCCAAAAGCTGCGCCACCGCCCAGCGCTCGGACAGCGCCCGCAACTCGCTCGGCGTCAGCAAATCCGCCAGGAACGCCTCCGCCGTCTTGCGCCCATCCAGCGCCAGCAGCGCATCAATCAAATCATGCTTCGCCATCGTGCTAGCGTTTTAGCACGTTAAAACACTAAGGCAAGCGACCACGCTGGTACAGAACGCCACACTGCATCGCTGACCGCGCTTTTCGAACCTTCGCGGCTCAGCACGCGCGTCTACTTCCCCACGATTTCCGCGCCATGGACAACAGACGCCGGGACGCAAAAAGCGGCCTCGCGGCCGCCTCATAACTTACCAATTTCATTGAGAATTTTTGGAGCGGGCGATGAGATTCGAACTCACGACCCCAACCTTGGCAACCCGCCCGGAGCCGATTTTCCCTTTATTTCCGGGCATTTCCTTCTAATTCCTGACGTTGACGAGGGTGTTGTTTGCGCCCCATCTCCACCCCAGAAAAATCATGCCCGGGCTTTCCGGACGCTTATTTTCTGGTGGTAGCGATATGGTAGCAAATCGGATTCGAACTCTTGGTAGAAAACCAAAAAGAGGCCGCGAGTTTGAATCACGGAGCGTCCTCTAATGGACGGCATCCGTGCTCGTATCACGTTTCGCCTGATTGACGCGACCGCGGCGCCAAAGGAAGGCGAGCTGCGCATCTGGGACACGGATGTCCGCGGCTTTGCGCTGCGGATCACGCCGACCGGGCGCAAATCTTATTGTCTCAAATATCGCTACCAGGGCCGACAGCGCTGGCTGACGATTGGCGAGCATGGCTCGCCCTGGACGCCTGACACTGCCCGCAGCAAGGCCAAGGAAGCGCTCTATCAGGCCAGTCATGGCGAAG
>JADLHI010000288.1 GCA_020848895.1 Hyphomonadaceae bacterium | reverse complement strand
CGCCGTTTGCGGTTTAGCAAAACTCAGCGCAAACACGATGAAGAAGACGGAATTGACGAAGGCCAAAAGCCATAACCCATAGCCCGAGAAAGCGGCATGCTCAGTCATTGGCTACCCCCCTCGCTGCGCTGTTGTGTTTGATTGTGCCCGCCATGGCCGCCGTGGCCGCCATGCATGAAGATGTGCATCAAAGGGCAGGCAAGCAGGATAAGCAGCGGCCATGCCGCCAAAAGGTGCGCGCCGTGTTCGGCAATGATGTAGTAGGCGCCTACGCCGAGTACGGCGAACATCAGAAGGCGCACAAGCCAAGGCGTGCGCGGGCGCTGGCCGCCGGGCGGGGCGGGCGAAGCGGGTTCATGATGGGCGTGCAGGCTCATGCTCTGATCCTTCGGCGGCGATCTGGGTGAGCGCGCCAAGCCGGCTCGACAGGCGGGGAAGGCGGAAGATCGGCGCCCCAGTTTGTCGCGCTCGCAATCTTATACGCACGCTGAACCGCGTTCCCTGGAACCGGGTTCAATTGATCGCTTTGGGACCTCGCCCAGGGAAATTGCGACGAGGCGCGTATGAAGGGAGAGAGCCCGCGAGCGGCCTTTGTTGAGGAGGATCCCATGAGCCAGCCACCAAACGCCGAACGGCCCTCTGGCATCGGCGTCCTGCCCTTGGGCATCGCGCTGGCGGTGACGCTGTTGGCCGGCTACGGCGCCTGTTGGCTTGTCGCCGCATCCCCATTTGCCGCGCCCTTCACGCATGCTTGGCTGCAATTGTTCTCCGCTGAACCAGCCGGGTCGACAGAGCAGCTCATCGAAGGCAGCATCTTCAGCGCAGTCGCCGCCTGGTTTGCCGCGCTTATCTTCGCGCCGGTCTATAACCTTATCGCGCGCGCCGATCGCATCATCTGAAACAACATCGCCGGCGACGCGGCGCTTGAGGGCGGGCATGACGATTAAGGTGGCTGTCAACGGCTATGGCGTGATCGGCAAACGTGTCGCCGACGCGGTCACACAACAAGCCGACATGGTGCTGACAGGCGTTTGCGACATAGCCGGCGATTGGCGCATCGCCGTCGCGCGCGATCGCGGCGTGCCCGTCTATTCCGCGACCGGCGAAGCCGGCGCCGGTTCGCTGGAGGACATGGCCCGCGGCGCAGACCTTGTTGTCGACTGTACGCCCAAAGGCGTCGCGGCTAAGAACGCGGCGCTTTATCGTGAGCTCGGTAGAAAGTTCATCGTCCAAGGTGGCGAGAAACACGATGTAACGGGCCACTCTTTCGTGGCTGAAGCAAGTTATGCAAGCGCCTTGGACCGGCCGTCCACACGCGTCGTATCGTGCAACACGACCTCGATCGTGCGGGTGTTCGGCGCCCTGCGGCGCGCAGGCCTCTTACGGCGCGCGCGCGGCACACTGCTGCGGCGCGCGCTCGATCCCTGGGAAAGTCATCTCGGCGGCATCATGAACACGCTCGTGCCGGAAACGCGCGTTCCCAGTCACCAAGGGCCCGATGCACAAACGGTGGATCCCGCACTCGATATTGTCACCATGGCGGTCAAAGTGCCCGAGACGCTTGGGCATATGCACTTCTGGTCGGCCGATCTTGTCGGTCGCCCAAGCCGGGAGGACGTACGTTCAGTGCTCGCAGCCTCGCCGCGCGTGGCGTTCGTGCAAGCGAGCGAGGGGCTTGGCGCTCTCAATGCCGTCAAAGAGCGCATGCTCGATCTTGGCCGGCCGCGCGGCGACCTTTATGAAGTCGCCATGCTTGAAGACACGCTAACGGTCGAAAACGGCGAATTGTTTTGCGCTTACATGGTCGACAATCAAGCGATTGTCATCCCCGAGACCATCGACGCCATTCGAGCTCTGACGGGTGCAGAACGAGACGCGGCCCTATCAATGGCCAAAACCAATCGCGCGCTCTCCATCATTGCGGCCTAAAAGCGATTTGCCCGGCGCGGCGAGCGGGAACAGAAAACGATGCAAACCGAAACCTTGACGTTCGACGATCTCGTCACGCCGCTCGATCCCCTCGTGCTCGAACGGCATTTGAAACGCACGCCGGGCGTCGCTGACGCGAAGGCCAGTTTTGCAACGGGCTCGGTCACGGTCAAGTTTGATCCGGCGCTGACCAACGTCGCACTCGTACGCCAGGCCGTGAGCGCTTGCGGTTTTCATTGCCGCGGCGTGTCGGCGCCCCTTCATTTGACGCGTGCGCGTGAACACGAGGCTCACGCGCACAAGGCCGCGCCGGCGCCCTCCGAGCGCGGTCATCAAGACGCGAGTGACGTGGGCCACGAGATGGGCCATGGCGCGGGCATGGACATGGCTGCCATGGCCAGGGACATGCGCAATCGCTTTCTGGTCGCGCTCGGCTTTTCCATTCCGATCTTTCTCCTGGCGCCGATGGGCATGGAGGCGATGCGGATCGATCCGCCGTTCGGCTGGGATCTCGAAGTCACGCTCTTCTTTCTCGCCAGCGGCGCCATCCTCTACCCAGGCTGGCCATTCTTTGTGGCGGCGGTGCGCGCGCTGAGGCACGGCGTCTTCAATATGGCGGTGCTGGTGCTGCTGAGCGTCGGCGCTGGCTACTTCTTTTCCATAGGCGCCACCTTCATTTGGGGCGGCGCTCAATTCTACGAAGCGTCGTCGGTCCTGCTCGTCTTCATCCTGCTCGGCCACTGGCTTGAGATGCGCGCGCGGGCAGGCGCTTCGGAAGCCATACGACGGCTCATGGATCTAGCGCCGCCGATGGCGATCGTCGTGCGCGGGGGCCAGGAGGTCGCGGTCTCAACAGCGGACGTGAAGCTCGATGAAATTGTCGTGGTGAAGCCCGGCGGCAAAGCCCCAGTCGACGGCGTCATCATCGAAGGACGCTCCGACATCGACGAATCCATGCTCACGGGAGAATCGTTGCCCGTGAGCAAGAGCGTGGGCGACGCCGTCATCGGCGGCACCATCAATAAGAGCGGGATGATCCGCTACCGCGCCACCAAGATCGGCGCCGACACGGCTTTGGCGCAGATCGTCAAGCTCGTGCAGGAGGCGCAGAACTCAAAGGCGCCGGCGCAATTGCTGGCCGACCGCGCCTCGCAATGGCTGGTGATCGCCGCCATCATCATCGCTGCGGCGACGTTTGTGGTGTGGCTGGCAATCGGTCAGCCGCTTCTGTTTGCGCTCACTCTGGCGATCACAGTGCTGGTCATCGCTTGCCCTGACGCACTGGGGCTCGCCACGCCCATGGCCATCATGGTCGGCACCGGCATCGGCGCGCGTCACGGCATCCTGATCAAGGATGCAGTGGCGCTGGAGGATTCCGCCAAGCTCGATGTCGTCGTCTTCGACAAGACAGGCACGCTCACCTTAGGCGCGCCGAAGGTGGTTGAGGTGGTCGCGGGCGAGGGACTAAGCGAAAGCGAACTTGTCGCACTGGCCGCCGCCGTCGAGGGCGGTTCAGAACATCATATCGCCGTCGCCCTAAAAGAACGCGCCAAGGATCAGCCGCTGCCAGAGGTTTCTGACTTCGCCTCGTTCGAAGGCAAGGGCGTCAGCGGCCGCATTGGCGGGGCAACGATCCTTTCGGGCAACCGCATGCTCATGGCCGACAACAAGGTGGCGTTCGGCAGGCTCGCCGGCGAAGCCGATCGTCTCCTGGGTTCCGGGCGCACCGTCGCTCACATCTCCCGCGACGGAGCTCTCATCGGCCTCATCGCTATCGCCGACGCAGCAAGGCCGACCGCGGCGGCGACGGTCGAGCGTCTCAAGCGCCAAGGCGTCGAAGTCGCGATGATGACCGGGGACAATCTGGCGACGGCCAAGCGCATCGCCGCCGAACTCGGGGTCGATATAGTGCTTGCCGAAGTCTTGCCCGGCCAGAAGGCCGCAAAGATCAAGGAGCTGCAAGCGCAGGGCAAAAAGGTTGGGATGGTTGGCGACGGCGTCAACGACGCGCCGGCGTTGACGCAGGCCGACGTGGGCTTCGCCATCGGTGCGGGCACTGATGTGGCGATGGAGAGCGCCGATGTCGTGTTGATGCGCAGCGATCCCTATGATGTCGTGCGCGCCATCGAATTGTCGCGCGCGACGCTGCGCAAGATGCATCAAAATCTATGGTGGGCCGCAGGCTACAATGTGCTGGCCTTCCCGTTGGCGGCAGGCGTGCTCTATCCGCTGCTGCTCAGCCCCGAAATCGCGGCGCTGTCAATGTCAGGAAGCTCGGTGATCGTGGCGGCCAACGCGCTGCTGCTGCGCTGGGTGAAGCTCTAGATCGCGTGAGGTGGATCGAGCGCAAAGCGATCCGCCACTTAAGGCCACAGAAAATAAGCGCCGTAGAGTGCGAGTTAAGAAATCTTTGGCGACCGCAACCATCGGCGCGCTCGATCCAACTCTCGGCGCCTGCTCGCCGCGCGACCGCCCAAGGCCCACCCATCTTCAATAGGGCGTGGCCATGCTCGCGCTGAGCTACGCTCCGCTCGCCGGTGATGAGTCGGCGAGCGGAGGGCCGGTGCGCAAGAATTATTGCGGTTGAGCTGGCGTCTCGGCCGGCGCGGCCTCAGTCTCTGCTTGTTGCTCACGGCAGCCAGGGTGAGCCGCGGTCAGCATGCGACCGTTGTCGTGGGGCCGATTCATATCGTGGCTCGCCGTATCGTAAGGACAATCGGTCGGCTCTGCTGGCATCGCGGAATCGCGCATAGCCGCGCCACGGGGGCCATGGCGATGCGTATCAGCCGGCGTCGTACATGCGCCAAGCGCCAGCAGCACGCCGGCGGACACGACAGAAACAACGATTTTCAACACGGGCATATCGACAATCTCCTCGCAACGGCGCTCGGCGCCTCAGCAGTAGAATACGCGCCAGATTGCTCTTGCCCTGAACCAGCAGTCTTTGTTGGCGTTCACCCAGGGCGAACACCCTGTCGTGCGTAATCAATATGAACGTGCGTTTGAGCGTACGCCCCCAGAAGCGCACGTGAGAGGAAAGCGCGACTTCGATGCTTGAACGATCAACCGACTCGCCACCTAGCGGCGCCGCGCGCCGCCAACAGCGTCACTTTCGCCCGTCCGAGACACTTCTTAGTGCGGCGCTCGATCAGCTCATTACGCGCGGGCGCCTTGTCGTCACGTTTCCCAGCGGTGAGCAGCGCCAATTCGGCGAGGACGCCGGATCGGCCGTTATTGTCGCAATTAGAGATGCGAGCGCGCTTAGCCGGCTGATGGCCAATGCAGAACTGGCTTTGGGTGAACTTTACGTCGATGGCCTTATCGCCATTAACGGCGACGATATCGATGGCCTGCTGGCGCTCGTTCTACAAAACCTTCGGCGCCATGGCTTCAAAACCGGGGCCGCGCCACCGGGCATGCGGCTCTTCGAGGCGCCGCGCCGCGAAATCAACGACAGAAAGCGCGCCGAACAAAATGTGGCGCATCACTACGACATATCGAACGAACTCTATCGGGTTTTTCTGGACGAGGATCTGCAGTACTCCTGCGCCTATTACGAAACCGGCGCGGAGACGCTTGAAGAGGCCCAGGACGCCAAGAAGGAGCTCATCGCAGCGAAACTTTGCCTGCGTCCGGGCCTTTCGGTTCTGGACATAGGTTGCGGTTGGGGCGGTCTTGCGCTCCACTTGGCGGGTACGCGGGGCGTCAAAGTCCGCGGCATCACGCTCTCGCAGGCGCAATTGCCGGTGGCGCGGGTGCGCGCCCAGGCGCAGAACCTAGCCGCACAGGCCGAATTCGTACTGGAAGATTATCGAGAGACCGAAGGCGCGTTCGATCGCATTGTATCGGTTGGCATGTTCGAGCATGTCGGGCGCGGGCACTATGACGAATTCTTCCGGCAAATTGCGTCGCTGCTCGCCGAGGATGGCGTTGCTCTGTTGCATACGATCGGACGCGCGGACGGAGCGGGCGCCACCAGCCCCTGGATCGACCGCTACATTTTTCCTGGCGGCTACATTCCCGCCCTGTCTGAGATCATGCCTGCTGTCGAGCGCGCCGGACTTTATGTGACCGACATCGAAGTCTGGCGGCTTCACTACGCTTACACCCTCCGCGCATGGCGAGAGCGCTTTGAAGCGCGCCTTGATGATGTGCGCGCTATGTTCGATGAGCGCTTCTGCCGTATGTGGCGCTTCTACCTGGCCGCAAGCGAAGCTGCGTTTCGATATGGCGGCCACGAAGTGTTTCAGATTCAACTCGCGCGCCGCCAGGACGCCGTTCCTCGAACACGGCGTTATCTGGAACGCGCTGGATGAGAAGG